>JBDNHN010000299.1:0-4653 GCA_041688725.1 Gillisia sp. | reverse complement strand
TTTTTTTGTAAAATACAGGAAAACGAAATTCAAAAAAAATGCTTTTTCCAATTGGAAAAAGCATTTTTTAATTATAATTATTGAGGGTTAGAGCCTCTCATTTTTAATTTCCTCCACAACTTCCGGATTGAGTAAAGTTGAGGTATCCCCGAAATTGGAGAAATCTCCTTCCGCGATTTTTCTCAAGATCCGTCGCATTATTTTTCCGGAACGGGTTTTTGGCAATCCTGATACAAACTGGATTTTATCCAACTTGGCTATTGGTCCAACCATATCAGAAATCGATTGATTAATCTCTTTTTTAACATTCTCCTGGATCCTGCTCTCACCAATTTCCTTCAAGATAACAAATCCGTATAAAGCATTTCCTTTGATTTTATGTGGGAAACCAACGATGGCACTCTCTGCCACGGCTGGATGCTCGTTAATGGCATCTTCAATAGGCGCGGTACCAAGGTTGTGTCCGGAAACAATAACCACATCGTCTACTCTTCCGGTTATACGGTAATAACCCACTTCATCTCTAAGAGCACCATCACCGGTAAAATATTTCCCGGGATAGGCTTTAAAATAAGTGTCTATAAAACGTTGATGGTCCCTCCAAATAGTTCTGGCTATTGATGGCCAAGGGAATTTAATGCACAAACTGCCAACTACCTGGTTTCCTTCAATTTCATTACGCAACTCATCCATCAGCACGGGTTGAATTCCCGGTAACGGAAGCGAAGCATAGGTAGGCTTTGTTGGGGTAACAAAGGGAATAGGCGAAATCATAATTCCTCCGTTTTCGGTTTGCCACCAGGTATCCACCAAAGGACATTTCTTCTTGCCAACATGATCGTTATACCAGTGCCATGCTTCTTCATTGATGGGTTCTCCAACCGATCCAATAACTTTTAAAGAGGACAGGTCCTGGTTGTCTACAAATTCTAAGCTTTCTTTTGCCAGGGCACGAATTGCAGTAGGAGCGGTATAGAATTGGGTAACTTTATGTTTATCTATAACCTCCCAAAATCTGCTAAAGCTAGGATAGGAGGGGACTCCTTCAAAAATTACGGTTGTCGCTCCATTGAGCAGCGGCCCGTAAAGTATGTAGGAATGTCCGGTAATCCAACCAATATCAGCTGTACACCAATACACATCATTTTCTTCATATTTGAAAACATTTTTGAAGGTGTATGCAGTATATACCATATAACCGGCTGTTGTGTGTACCATGCCTTTTGGTTTTCCGGTAGAACCGGAAGTGTACAAAATAAATAGGGGATCTTCAGCATCCATAATTTCGGCCAGGCAGCTGTTGGAAGCATCTTCCAACAAAGGTTCTATCCAAAGGTCTCTTCCTTCTTTCATTTTAACTTCAGAATTGATGCGCTTAACAACCAATACCTTTTCCACACATGGGCTGTGCTCTACGGCATCGTCCACAATTCCTTTTAAATCGATGGTTTTATTTCCTCTAAAGCCGCCATCTGAGGTAATCACCAATTTAGAATCGCAATCGATAATTCGTGATTGCAAAGCCTTAGAAGAAAATCCAGCAAAAATCACCGAATGAATCGCGCCAATTCTGGCACAGGCTAAAACGGTAACTGCCAATTCAGGAATCATTGGGAGATAAATACAAACCCTGTCCCCTTTTTTTACTCCCTGATCCCGGAGCACATTTCCCATTTTGGAAACCCTGGAGTGGAGATCTTTATAGGTAATATGTTGGGCTTCCTCACCCGGATCGTTGGGTTCAAAAATAATGGCAGTTTTATCGCCTCTTTTTGCTAAATGTCTGTCGATACAATTTTTGGTGATGTTTACTTTTGCATTTAAAAACCATTTAAATTCGGCTTTTTGCATATCAAATTCATAAACTTTATCCCATTTTTGATACCAGGTAAAATTCTTGTCGGCGATGCGATCCCAGAATTTTTTGGGCTCCTTTATAGACTTATTATACATTTTAAAATAATGTTGTAAGTCTTCGATTTTGTAGTAACTCATTATATTATTGTTTTTGTGATTATCAGTAATTAACTGGTTTGGGCATTTCCTAAATTTACTATAATTTGATGAACTTATGCTTTGCTCTTTGCTTTTCTCTTTATAATGATCTCTAATGCATATTTAATTTCATTGACAATAGTCACATCATCAATGGTAGAAGGAATCTGTTAGTATTCTTTCTACCATAAATAAGCATAGTTGCAGCCTAAAATCAGAATAAGAATATTACAACTGGAACTTTATAACTGATTTTTTGGGGTGTTTATTTTATTATAATTTTATACTTATCCAGTAGTCCGGTGATATTTTGAATTGAAAATTTTGCCTTGAAAATCCTGTTGACCTCCGGATCAATTGAAAAATTTGCAGCTGTTTGCAGATCGGAACTTTCCAGGTTTGTATTTCCAAAATTTGCGCCGCTTAAGTCACATTTTTGAAAACGGGAATTCCTAAGGTCTGATTCTGCAAAATCCACCTGTTCCAGGTTACAGCCTTTAAACTTTATGTCTTTTAGTTTTAAACCATAGAATGAAGAAAAATTGACAATAAAATCTTCAAAATTAAATGAAAGTAAAAAATTGTCACACTCATCAAAACGCAGTCCCATTACTTTGCAATCTTTAAACCGGACATCCCTAAAACTTGTACTTTTTAAATTGGCCATACTCAAATCGCAATTCTCAAATTCACATTCAGAAAATATAATTCCGGCGAGATCTGTTTTTGTGAAAATACAGCCCGTAAATGTGCAATTTTCATATTCCGCTTTTTGGACTTCCTTTTCTGTGAAATTCTCTCCTTTAAAATCTTTGTTTTCTATGTATTCCGGGGTCATTAGTTCGTGTTTTGTGATGCTGAAAAACTGTTGTAAAAACTCCTTCTTTCTGAATGTTTTCTTCTTCTTGGAATCTAAATTCAGGGTTTTTTTATGATTTGATCTAAAAAGATAGCCAAATGTAAAATCTTAAATTTAAATACAGTAGGCTAGGAGAATCATATTAAACTAAAAAGCGCTATTTTTGCAGATTAATAAAAAAGACTTAAGTCGATATGGGCAATATAGTAGCCATTGTGGGAAGACCGAATGTAGGGAAATCTACCTTTTTCAACCGATTAATCCAACGCCGGGAGGCGATTGTAGATGCGGTAAGCGGGGTTACCCGTGACCGGAATTACGGGAAATCTGATTGGAACGGGAAAACTTTTTCCGTAATTGATACAGGCGGATATGTAAAAGGAAGCGACGATGTTTTTGAGTCCGAAATAGATAAACAGGTAGAATTAGCCATAGATGAAGCCGATGTCATCCTTTTTATGGTAGATGTGGAATCAGGAATTACCGCAATGGATGAGGAAGTTGCAAAATTACTTCGAAAGGTTAAAAAACCGGTTTTGCTGGTAGTGAACAAGGTAGATAATTCAAAACGACTTGAAAATGCCGTGGAATTCTATTCGTTGGGTTTAGGCGATTATTATCCTGTTGCCAGTACCAGCGGAAGCGGGACGGGAGATTTGCTTGATGCTTTAATTAAAGTCTTGCCGGAACTGGAAGAGGAAGACGAAACAGAATTGCCGCGTTTTGCGGTTGTTGGTCGGCCAAATGCAGGAAAATCCTCTTTTATAAATGCACTTATAGGAGAAAACAGGTATATAGTTACGGATATTGCCGGAACAACCCGTGATTCCATAGATACAAAATACAACCGTTATGGATTTGAATTCAACCTGGTAGATACAGCCGGGATCAGAAGAAAAGCTAAGGTAAAGGAAGATATTGAATTTTACTCGGTAATGCGCTCTGTAAGAGCAATTGAAAATTGTGACGTTTGTTTGATCATTATGGATGCTCAGCGCGGATTTGACGGGCAGGTACAAAATATTTTTTGGCTAGCGCAACGCAACAGAAAAGGCATCGTAATTCTGGTGAACAAATGGGATTTAATGGAAAAAGAAACAAACACCTTAAAGGAATACGAAAGGAAGATCAGACAGGAAATTGAACCTTTTACTGATGTGCCAATGGTATTTATATCGGTATTAACCAAGCAACGTGTTTTTAAGGCTATTGAAACCGCGGTTGAAGTTTTTAAAAACCGAAGCAAAAAAATTAAAACCAGTGAGTTCAATGATACCATGCTGCCGTTAATTGAAAATTATCCGCCACCGGCTTGGAAAGGTAAATACGTGAAAATAAAATTCTGTATGCAATTGCCTACCCCACAGCCTCAGTTCGCATTTTTCTGCAATTTACCGCAATATATACGCGAACCATATAAACGCTACCTAGAGAATCAGATAAGGGAAAAATATGATTTTACAGGAGTTCCTATTTCAGTCTATTTTAGAAAAAAATAGCACAGGAATAAAAACAAAATACGTTAGAACACACAGACTAGGGATAATTGTTTGAAGTATGTGGTTTTGTTTGAGAAGTTGTGACAAAAAAAAACCTAGAGACAAGATACAGTACAAAAGAATATTGACCGGGGATAGAATAAAGAATATTAGTGTACCTGACAACCGGCAAAGGTACATTAGTGGCAATATATCAGAATCAAGATACGAGAATTATTCAGGCTAAACCATTAGTCTTGATTCTTATATCTTGATTCTTTTTTTTTCTCACTTCGGACTTCAACCTACCAGCTTCCGCCG
>JBDNHN010000298.1:0-3550 GCA_041688725.1 Gillisia sp. | reverse complement strand
GGATTTTTGCTATGGCAGTAGGGACGGATTACTCTGGCCGGTATTGGATAAATTATTCGATTTAGATTTAAAATTTAAAAATACGAATGAAGCTATTGAGCAACGAAAAAGGTTTTTAATAAAAATGGGAATCGGGATTTGTGATGTGGTTCAAAGCAGCCAACGTGATAAAATAGATGCTTCCGATCTGGGAATGGAAAATGTCAGGTTGCGGAATATGACAGAAATTTTAAGGCGACATCCTAAAATTGATACTTTGCTGTTTACAGGCGGAAACAGTAAAAACGGTCCTGAATATTTCTTTAGAAAACATTTGAAGCAGCACCCTGAGGAAATTAGTCTAAGAGTGATTTCCGCCGAGGTGCCAAGGATCTATCAGTTTTTACTGGAGGGACGAATTATAAAAACAGTTTCCCTTACAGCTCCTTCTGGCTCTGCCAACAGGGCTATCGGTAGTATGAAACTATACAAGACCTTGAAAAAGAAAAACCCTGAATTCAATACAATTGATTTCAGGGTGCTTCAGTATAATGGTTTTTTTTGAAAGGATTGGAACTTTAAGAAACCTATTTTAGCTCCTTTTCTGACTGATTTGCCATGGTTGTTGGTTTTATTTTAAATTTGGTTCTCTTTGGTCGTAACCGACCCCAACTTCCAATTGAAATTTTGCCCCTTTTGGTTTTTTTATCCCCTCTACCCATAGTTTCTATTTGTTTTGCTGTTTTTTAATGGTTTTTTCATCAAAATCAACTTTGTTAGTTTTGATATTCCTATTGCCAATTTTCTTTAAAGGATCGCTTTCAGTATCCCTTCTTTTGATACTACTATCTTCGATACGTCCCATAACTCAATTTTTTAAGTTTGACTTATTTTTAAATTCATTTAAAGATAAGATTGATCATCTTAAAAAAGTCTTAACGTCCTGTTACAGTTGGGTTAAATATCACGAATACCTTTAACAAATGAAGAAATTTTTCCGGTCCCGTTTTCAGTTAAATGTTTAATGAATGCACTACCTATAATTGCGCCTTTTGCAAATTCAGTGGCCTGTTCAAAACTTTCTTTATCGCTGATTCCAAAACCTATAACTCGTGGATTGTTTAAATTCATTTCTGAAATTCTTTCAAAATAGGATATTGTTTCCTCCCCAAATCCTTTGGTAGTACCTGTAACACTTGCACTGCTCACCATATAAATAAATCCGTTGGAAACTGAATCTATAAACCGAATGCGTTCATTGGAAGTTTGCGGAGTGATCAGAAAAACATTGATAAGGTCGTATTTTTCAAAAATAGCTTTATATTTTTCAGTGTAAATATCTACGGGCAGATCCGGGATTATTAATCCGTCAATGCCTGTTTCTGCACATTTTTTACAAAATTCCTCAACCCCAAACTGAAGGATAGGATTGAAATATCCCATAATAAGCAACGGAATAGAAACCGAATTGCGGATATCTTTTAGTTGTTCAAATAATTTTAGAGTAGTCATCCCACTCTTTAAAGCTTTTGTGGAACTTTCCTGAATTGTGGGACCATCTGCCAGCGGATCGCTAAAAGGCAACCCAATTTCAATCATATCAACCCCGTTCTTTTCCAATTCTTGAATAATCGTGATTGTGTCATTCGGTTTTGGATAGCCTGCGGTAAAATAGATAGAAAGCAATTTTTTCTCCTTATTTTCAGATAGGTCAGTTTCCTGTAATTTTTGAATTATTCGATTCATGTTTGAATGTTTAAGGTAATCTTCACAAATTAGAAGTTCAGACCTCACAGGATTTTCAAACCAGTGAGGTCCATTTTTATTTAGAGATTTTTTTACAAATTAAAATAGTCAATATAGGTACTCAAATCTTTATCGCCACGACCGGATAAATTGACCACTACCACCTCATCTTTTTTAAATTTTCGATCTTTAAAAATAGCCAGGGCGTGTGCAGTTTCAATGGCGGGAATAATTCCTTCCAATCTTGCCAGTTCCTGTCCGGCCTGCATTGCTGCATCATCTGTAATAGAAATAAATTCAGCCCGTCCGGTCCGGTATAAATTGGCGTGCATGGGCCCAATTCCCGGATAATCTAATCCTGCCGAGATGGAATAAGGTTCGGTAATTTGTCCATCTGCGGTTTGCATCAATAAAGTTTTGCTGCCGTGGATAATTCCTTCTTTTCCAAGGGCTGAGGTCGCTGCGCTTTCTCCGGTAAAAATTCCCTTTCCTGCTGCTTCTACAGCTATTATACCAACTTCTGGATTGTCCAGATAATGAAAATATATCCCGGCTGCGTTGCTGCCTCCGCCAACGCAGGCTACCACATAATCAGGATTTTCCCGATTTTCCTTTTCTTTTAGTTGAGTTTTAACTTCCTCTGATATCACACTTTGAAACCTCGCTACCATATCCGGATATGGATGCGGCCCTACCACAGAGCCTATGATGTAATGGGTATTTACCGGATTGTTGATCCAGTCCCGGATTGCCTCATTGGTAGCATCCTTAAGAGTTTTGCTTCCCGATATCGCCGGAATTACCGTAGCGCCCAGCAATTTCATACGTGCCACGTTTGGAGCCTGACGAGCGATATCTACTTCCCCCATATAAACCACGCATTCAATACCCATTAAAGCGCAAACAGTAGCGGTGGCAACTCCGTGCTGACCTGCGCCGGTTTCGGCGATGACCCGGTTTTTCCCTAGGCGTTTTGCCATAAGGATTTGCCCGATAGTGTTATTTATTTTATGCGCCCCGGTATGACATAGATCTTCACGTTTCAGGTAGATCTTTGTGTTGTATTTCTCACTTAAACGCTCAGCTAGATAAAGCGGAGTAGGGCGGCCAACGTAATCTTTCAGAAGCTGGTCAAATTCCTTCTGAAAAGATTCCTCTTTCATAAATTCCAAATATTTAGATCGCAATTCTTCCACATTGGGATATAACATTTCCGGGATAAACGCTCCACCGAACTCGCCGTAATATCCATTTTCGTCTGCTTGATATGTCATTTTAGTCAGTTTTTTTGATTGACCTTTTTGGGTCTTGTTTTTTTAATTCAAAATTCTAATTAATTGGGTTATTGAAACTTCAGGTTTTTTTTAAAGACTGCTAAATCTTCAATGTTTTTAACTCCGGGCTCAATTTCAAATCTGCTGTTCACATCTATTGCAACCAGCAAATTCTCTTTTCCGATCTTTTGAAGATAGGTTTGAAATTCAGCAATTTGTTCCACCTCTTCCAATCCAATTCCGCCACTTAAGAAAAATGGGGTAGAAGAAGGGTAATCCTTTAAAATCTCCCAATTAAAGGTGATTCCATTCCCGCCTTTATTTTTTCCTTTTGAATCGAATAAAAAATAATCCACTTTTCCTTCAAAAGGTTTTAACAGGTTAAAATCGAATTCGTCTTTGATGGAAAAAACCTTGATGATCTCAGTTGAAGCTGAATTTTTATATGATTTAGTTTCATTTAAAGCCACTTTCAATTCTGTACAAAATTCAGGAGTTTCATTCCCGTGAAGCTGAATTGCCTGAAACTTATATTTTTCAACTTTAGCTAT
>JBDNHN010000297.1:0-6206 GCA_041688725.1 Gillisia sp. | reverse complement strand
TACTGCAGGCAACCGAGGCTTCTTGTGGCACACAAAGCGCTGCTGCATCTGAAGGAAAATGTTCCTGAAAAATAGAACGATAATAAAATTCTTCCTTGTTTGTTGGCGTTTGTAATGGAAATTTATATTTGGCATTCGCCAGTTGTTCTTCGGTAACTTCTTCTGCCACAACCTCTTTCAAAGTATCAATCCAGCTGTACCCAACACCGTCAGAAAATTGCTCTTTTTGTCTCCACGCCACACTTGCAGGCAAATAACTTTCAAAAGCCTTACGCAGCAACCATTTTTCCATGCGTTCGCCGTTAATCATTTTATCTTGTGGGTTAATTCGCATTGCCACATCCATAAATTCTTTGTCCAAAAACGGTACACGGCCCTCAATTCCCCAGGCGGCTAAACTTTTGTTTGCCCTTAAACAATCGTACATATGTAATTTACTCAATTTACGCACCGTTTCTTCGTGAAATTCTTTGGCGTTTGGCGCTTTATGAAAGTATAAATAACCGCCAAACAACTCATCAGCCCCTTCACCGGAAAGTACCATTTTTACGCCCATAGATTTTATAACCCTTGCCATTAAATACATAGGCGTTGCAGCACGAATGGTAGTAATATCGTAAGTTTCCAGGTTGAAAACAACGTCACGTATGGCGTCCAATCCTTCCTGAATGGTAAATTTTATTTCGTGATGAACCGTTCCAATATGATCCGCTACCACTTGCGCCGCCGCCAAATCTGGAGAACCTTCCAATCCAACAGAAAAGGAGTGCAATTGTGGCCACCAAGCTGCCTGGGTATCGTCTGATTCTATTCTTTTCTCTGAATATTTTTTTGCTATGGCAGAAGTTATCGAAGAATCTAAGCCTCCAGAAAGCAATACGCCATAAGGCACATCAGACATTAATTGCCTGTGAATTGCAGCTTCCAAAGCATCATGAATTTCATCAATACTTGTTTGGTTGTCTTTTACAGCCTCATAATCCATCCAATCTCTGCTGTACCATTTGGTTAAAACACCATCTTTACTGGATAAAAAGTGTCCCGGAGGGAATAACTCTATTTTTGTGCAAACTCCTTCCAAGGCTTTTAATTCTGAAGCCACATAAAATGTTCCGTTTGCATCCCAGCCCATATATAAAGGAATAATTCCCATATGGTCACGCGCTATAAAATATTCATCTTTTTCTGCATCATATAAGGCAAAGGCAAAAATACCGTTCATTTCATCAATAAAACCTGTACCTTTTTCTTTATATAATGCTAAAATTACTTCACAATCGGATTGTGTCTGAAAGTTATACTTCCCCTCAAATTGTTTGCGAAGTGCTTTATGATTATATATTTCGCCATTTGCGGATAATACCAATTTTTTATCTTCACTTAATAAAGGCTGTTTCCCGGAAACAGGGTCTACAATTGACAATCTCTCGTGAGCCAATATCGCTGTATCATTTGAATAAATACCGCTCCAATCCGGACCGCGGTGACGGACTTTTTTAGACATTTCCAAAATTTGAGGTCTTAATACCTCTGCCTTTTCTTTCAAATCGAATGCACATACAATTCCACACATGGTATTTACTTTTAGTTTCAATGCAAATATGCTACATTAGTTTAATTTGACAAACTAGTTTATACTAAATGATTATGTATATAAATATAAATACAAATTTATTATAAAATATGTAAGCATATTTTAATTATTTAATTGCATTGCGTTTTCATTTGAAATTTTCAGCTAACAGTATTTTGGATTGGTTGATTTATAAGATTGAATTTATTTTTTACAAAAAGCAGGAGTATCCAATTTTCTAAACTAGAAACATTAATAATAATGAATGAAAATTCCTTCAAAAACCAATATTTTTCACCTTAAATGCTTATTATTGAATATTTTACACTAATTTAACTTGCTCTTTTCACAGAAGAAAGTTCTCCCCGACTAAAAAATATCCCCAACAGCTTTCGAGTATTAGCCAACTTTATAGATTTATTTAGCTTGGATTATTCGTCGAAATAACATATTAGAAAAACTTCCGGCATCATTTGCCTTTCAGGATTCAGAGGTGCCTTTTGCAGAAGTTTTAATAATAGGAAAAAATAAAAATCATTTATATAAATGTACTAACCAATTAAATTCAATATCATGAAAAAAAAATCAGCATTCGTCCTTATCCTCATTGCAACATTTCTTTTATCAATTAGCACGGCAAGTGCACAAGATGCAGTTAAAGCAGATCCGAAACACTACAAAATTGAATTAGAGAATGATGATGTGCGTGTATTGCGCATTCATTATGAGCCGGGAGAGAAATCTGTTATGCACGAGCATCCCAAAGGAGTGGCGGTATTCTTAACCGATTATCAGGTTAAATTTACCATTCCCACCGGAGAAGAAATACCGATTTCAGGAAAAGCCGGTCAGGTTAAATGGTCCGATGGGGATAAACACCTACCGGAAAATACAGGTGAAAAGGCAATGGAAGTTATTCAGATAGAGTTGAAAGCCAAGTCGGCTGCGGCTTTTAATATGGACACAGCGAAAAAAGCCATTGAAGAAAGAAACTACCTGTTTATGGATTTATTCAACAAAAGCGATACAATTGGTTTGGCAAATCTCTATACAAAAGACGCAAAGTTGTTGGGAGCGAATACTGAGTCGGTGGTTGGAAGGAGTAATATCCAATCTGCCTTTGCAGGCTTTATAAATGCCGGGGCAGCCAAAATTGAAATCAAAACCAATGAGCTTTGGGGAGACGAAAACATGTTGGTTTCAGAAGATGCATGGAAACTTTTCACAAAGGATGGAACAGAAATTGACCATGGAAAAGCTATGGTTATCTGGAAAAAGGAAGATGGAAAATGGAAACTTTTTCGCGATATTTTTAATTCCGATTTACCGATTCCAACATCAAAATAAATTTATTGACCTATTAAATCTCTTAGGGTATAATTCCCTGCTGCTTGCATCGTAAATAGTTGTATTTGCAGAATTAACTCGGTTGATTTTTCAGACACCTCGTATGCCTGCATCGAGGCAGTTCATTTCATAAAAATAAATCCGGTAACAATCAGGTTACCGGATTTATTTTTATGAATTAAAGGACTCCGTGTAAAAAAGATATAAATTAGCCTTTCAAATACACTCAAATTAAATTGAATCCCGGAATGGTTAAAAATTCCGTTCTTTCTGCATAATTAGTATTCAGACAAATGAAAAAACTCCTATTTATTTACAATGCCAATTCCGGGGAAACAAGCAGTTTTCTGGATGTCCTACATAAAGCAGTGAGCCCAAAAACCTACAATTGTAATCTTTGCAGTATCACTTTTGGTATTTTCAAGGAGGATAAAACCTGGAAAAATTTCAGGGAAGCAAGTGATCTTTCGATGGAATTCCTGCATTTGGATGAATTCAAGAAACGCTATGCTTCAAAATTCGGATATAAATTCACATTCCCAATTGTGCTTTCAGCCAATCAAAACGAACTGGAAATATTTATATCTACTGAAGAATTAAACTCCCTGAAAAATGCTGAAGAATTAATTCAGGTGATTACCAATCGACAGAAATCCACTCAATAACATCCGGCTCTAAGAAGACAATCTGGTATTATTTCGGGTTAATTTTCTTCTTCCAGACAAGAATTGATCTCCTCCTGTCTAAGTCTTACAAATTCCTGCAAACGCTTCAAAATTTCTATTCCCAAGGGATCCTCATTCTCTAACATAAACTGGTTATTGTGCATCACATCTTTCATATCATTCGATTTAATTTTACTTTTTATTTTATTCGTGGATTAGTGGCTATTTTTGGAGATTTCAATTTTTAAAAGACACTATCTTTATAATTCCTAAAAGTTATCTTGGTGCAATATTTCACTAATGAGAGAACAGAGCGAAAAAGAAGAATTTTACAATTGGATCACACACGGAATTGGTTTTGCCCTGAGCCTATTGGGGTTTGTATTGCTGATTATTTTTGAACAACAAAAATCAACATGGAGTTTACTGGGGATCAGTTTATATGGAATCTCATTGATTTTATTGTATTTCGCTTCTACCATTTATCATTATGAACGAAAAGAAAAGCAAAAAAATCGCTATAGAATTCTTGACCATATAAGTATCTATGTGCTTATTGCCGGAACGTACAGCCCACTGGTTTTAATCACTTTAGCAGATAGTATGGGCTGGATTCTTTTTTGGATTGTTTGGGGAATTGCTTTTGTAGGGACTATTTTAAAGATCTTCTTTACCGGGAAATTTGAAACTCTTTCGGTGCTTTTATACCTGGCAATGGGCTGGCTTATCGTTTTGGATATCAACACTCTATATAAAATCCTCGATTTCACAGGTTTATTGCTTCTGTTTTTAGGAGGACTCAGTTACACAATAGGAATACTGTTTTATGTGAAACACAAAATTCCATACTACCATCTTGTCTGGCATTTATTTGTGCTAGCCGGAAGCATCTTTCACTATTTGTTCATCTTTTTTAGAGTGATTTAGAGCAAACAGAATTATGGAAAAATCATCAAATTCATTGTCGCATTTGTAGTTCTGACTAATATTTAAAAAATCTGGTTATTTACTCTTTACTTAATAAATAAGATAAATCTAATTAACAATTTTTTGTTAATAATAACTTAAACTAATGTTCCCACCGCTTTAATTAAATGTTAAATTTGAATAGTTTAACATTAATTACCCATTATGAAAAATTATTACTTTATTTTTTTAATTGTATTTGCCATATCTGGAGCATTTGCCCAAGTAACAACTTCAAACATCTCGGGATTGGTAAAAGACAATTCCGGTGAGTCTGTACCAGGAGCAAATGTGGTTGCAACCCATTTACCCACTGGTACCATTTATGGTGCTATTACAAATTTTGACGGACGTTTTAATTTACAAAACTTAAGAATTGGCGGACCTTATCAAATAAAAATTAGTTTCGTAGGTTATAGGGATCAAGTTATTGAAAATGTTTCTTTAGCCTTGGGTGAAACTTTAGATCTTGAAGTGAAATTGTTAACCGATGACAATCTCCTGGAAGAGGTTGTGATAAAAGCATTAAAAGGCGATATTTTTTCCAGTGACAGAACCGGAGCAGCTACACAGGTTTCCAGTAGGAATTTGAGAACTTTGCCAACTATTTCGCGTTCTGCGCAAGATTTTACAAGATTGGAACCCACAGCAAGTGGAAATTCTTTTGGAGGAAGAAACGATCAATTTAATAATTTTTCCCTTGATGGAGCTATTTTTAATAATCCTTTTGGGCTTGATGCAGCTACTCCAGGAGGGCAGACAGATGCTCAGCCAATTTCATTGGATGCCATAGAACAAATTCAGGTTACCACCGCTCCTTATGATGTAACTTTATCTGGCTTTACAGGGGCTTCGGTAAATGCTGTAACCAAAAGTGGTACAAATACGCTTAAAGGAACAGTTTACGGTTTTTTTAGAAATGAAGATTTAACCGGAGACAAAATTAATGGAGAAAAAGTTTTTAATGCCGATTTGGAACAAACCCAATACGGATTTAGCTTAGGAGGTCCAATTATAGAAAATAAACTATTCTTTTTTACAAATTTCGAAATTGATTCCAGAACAGATTTAGGTTCTCCCTGGTTACCAAATAGCGGTAAAGGTTCTGTGAATGAATCCCGTGTTGCGATTGAAGATATGATTTCGGTTTCGGATGCTTTGGGAAATTTAGGTTATGAAACCGGCAGGTTTGAAAATTTTAACTACGATTCTGAATCAGTAAAAGGTATTTTTAAATTAGATTGGAACATTAACAGCAAACATAGGTTGGCAGTAATTTATAATTTTTTAGATGCTTCCAAGGAAAAGCCCGCACATCCAACAGCATTAGGATTTAGAGGGCCAAATGCAACTATCCTGCAATTTGAAAATTCGGGATATGAAATCAACAACAAAATCCAATCTTTTCAACTGGAGTTAAATTCCAATTTCAGCAATAATATTTCAAATAAATTACAGGTAGGATACACCCATTTTGACGATTTTAGAAATCCGTTATCTGCTCCAGCTCCTGTTATTACGATCCAGGACGGGGCGGGAACCAATTATATTATTGCAGGTCACGAACCTTTTTCCATCAATAATGTATTAGATCAAAAAGTATTTCAAATAACAAACAATTTAAATATCTTTTTAGGTGATCACTCTCTTACCGT
>JBDNHN010000039.1:0-5606 GCA_041688725.1 Gillisia sp. | reverse complement strand
GGGGATGGGAGGAAAAAATTGAGAGTGCCGCAGAGAATTAAAATAAAAACGGGCTAAAACTGCTCCAAAAACTGAATTCGTTTTTCAATAGGCGGATGGGTTGAAAACAGGCCTTTTAGGCCACCAAATAAATTTGCTGATGTATCTTTTGGGGTGTTTTCTATAAACATTTGTTGTACTTCTTCACTCTTTACCTTATCGACATGATGGTTAACAGATATTTTCCGTAAAGCAGAAGCCAATGCCCAGGGTTTTCTGGTCATTTCAGCTGCACCACTGTCTGCCATAAATTCTCTTTTTCGACTTAACGAAAATTTAAAAAGCATCGAAATCAGATAAGCGACCAACGAGACCGCTAAAATGATGATCATCAATTTCCCGGAATCTTTACTACTTCTCCTGTTGGTCATTCTACCATATAAAAAATGGCGAAATGCAATTTGAACCACAAAAGAAAAAATCCCGACAAAAATAATGGTCACAATCAATAACCGTACATCTTTATTGCGAATGTGCATCAACTCGTGAGCTATAACGCCCTCCAACTCGTTATCTTCAAGCTTTTCAATAATACCGCGGGTTAAGGTAACTGTATAATCTTTTTCTTTCAGTCCGCTTGCGAAGGCATTTAAAGCATCGCTTTCAATAATGTTTACTTTGGGCATTTTCATCCCCACGCTCATACACAGGTTTTCCACTAAATTGTATACCCGCATATTTTCTTTACGTTCCAGCGTTTTTGAACCCGTTGCCATGGCAATCATTTTTCCATGGGCAAAATAGGCTATAAGAAACCATACCAGAACAATTGAAGTTACAAACGGAATCGCCTGGAAAAAAATATCGGTAGCAAGATCGGGGCTTGGATTTCCATATTGGTCAAAAGTGGTAAAATAAACCACTGCAAATACAGCTGCCAATACCAATAATGGAAATGCAATTAATAAAAAGACAGATTTCCTGTTATTCCTTTTTATTTGAGTTTGAATTCCTACAAACTTCACTGCTTAAAATTTAATCTCCGGAGGTACATCCATTTGTTCCCTTCCGGCAACACCCAGGTCAAACATCGGTTCAGTTTTGAAGCCAAACATACCTGCAAAAAAATTATTTGGGAATTTTTGAACGGCAATGTTCAGTTCTTTGGTTGCCGCGTTGAAGTAACGTCTTACCGCAGCCAATTTGTTTTCTATATCGGATATTTCAGTTTGCAATTGCATAAAATTCTGACTCGCTTTTAAATCCGGATAGGCTTCCACCTGAATATTCAATCCTTTCAATGCTGCGCCCAATTCCTGTTCAGCAGCAATCTTTTCATTGATTCCTGTTGCAGAAATGGCTTTTTGCCTGGCATTGGTTACTGCTTCCAATGTGCCGCGTTCATGATCCATATATCCTTTAACAGCCCCAATTAATTGAGGAATTAAGTCGTGACGTTGTTTTAATTGTACGTCGATATCGGCAAAAGCGTTTTCCCTGTTATTTTTATAACTTACTAAGCCGTTGTAAATAACTACCAGCCAGATGACCAGTACGGCAATGATTCCTAAAATGATAAATAATCCCATAATTGATTTTTTTTTGATTAATCCTTAATTTCAAATATAACTTTTAAATTTATTTAAAAATAATTGAAGCTTTTAAACTCCTAAATTACTCATTCTCGTCAAATTAATTGGTATAAAATGCAAGTCAGAATAATTTAAAATAAATGGCAATTTTGCCTATTATTTTATTTTGAAGTGTGCTGCGTTTTTCACTACCAGCTAGGTTTACATCTACTTATCCAGGGATATTCCCGGAAATTCTTTCCGCATTTTTCTCAACTGAAATGCCCCCTATTGAAATAAAAAGCCACTTCCATAATATTTGTTAAAATTACGGGAAAACCCGTATGCCTATTTTTTGAAATTCGCTGAAGTTTTGTTTAATTTTAAGGAGGTGAGAAATGAAATAGGAATTAACCATTTAAAACCTAAATTATGAAAGCGATTTATTGTATTGATGCCGGATATGATTGTGAGGCAATAATTCTTGCCCCAAACACAGAGGAGGTTTTAAATTTTGCCGTTGCTCATATCAGGGAAGTTCACGGGGAAAAACCTACTCCGGAATTAATTGAACAATTGACTGAGCTTATTAAAGAAGAATAAAATAAAAATAAAACTGGTATTAGTTTGGAATCCAATGTGCATTTTATCCTTGAGAATATTTTGCGCTCTCCTCTTTGAAGAGTTAATTTAAAAAGTTCTGTTTTAGAAATTTTTAACTATCTAAAATTACAGGGTCCATTCCCTGAATTTATTTTTTTTAATAATAATCCTAATTGTTGTTTTTATTTTTTTTAACAGGATTTGTAAAACCTGTCCGTGTCATCACACCCCATTTTTTATTTCCTCTAATTAAATCAAAATTCCCCATAACCGAAGACCACATTATAACGGGATGATATAATATTGGCTCGAGTAAAGCTGTACCTATAAGCCTGAAAATATATTTAGGCTTAGTGTATTGCTGAAAAGAATACTCCTCAAAAAATAGGGCCGTAACTGAAAATAAAAACGCAAAACTATAGACCGTCAGAAAAAATGTTAAAAAGATGATCCAGTTGATCTGGTTAAAAAATAGCAAAAATAAAAAGAATAAAATCCCAAAAAATTCAATGAGCGGTGCCAGCCATTCAAAGAAAAACCAGAAAGGAGTGCTGAGCATTCCCAGGATTTTATATTTTGGATTAAATAGCATTTTTTTATGGATCCATAAGGTTTCGGCAGTTCCACGCGTCCATCTGTTTCGCTGGCTTTGAAGGACTTTCCAGCTTTGGGGAACTTCTGTCCAACACAGAGGATCCGGGACAAATCCAACGGTATAAGGCACATTCTTTTCGCGCATCATTCTACGCATGCGAACCAGCAATTCCATGTCCTCCCCTACTGTATTTGTATTATAACCTCCCGCTTCAATAACCGTAGGTTTATCAAACATTCCAAAAGCCCCGGAAATAAGCAGCAAACCATCAACCCTGGACCAGGCCATGCGTCCCATTAAAAATGCGCGGAAATATTCCAAAACCTGAACTCTGGCTATAAATTTTTCGGGTAATCTCACCTCGATAATTCGCCCATCTTCAATTACGCAGGAATTGGCAACCCTGATAACCCCACCGGAAGCAATCACCTTTTTCTCATTATTCAAAAACGGCTTTATGAGCTTTAACATCGCATCATGCTCAAGAATACAGTCTACATCTATACAGCAAATAATGCTGTTTTTGCAAATATTAATTCCCGTATTTAAGGCATCAGCCTTTCCCCCGTTTTCCTTATCAACAACGATAAGGCTTTTAAAGGCTTTGTTCCTAGATTTGTAAATTCCTCTAATAGTTTTGGTTGGAATGAAACTATGATGCAAAACATCCCTTTTCTCTAATTCATATTCCTCAATTAATTTATTGAGCGAATCGTCCTTACTGCCATCATTAATAATAACAATTTCAAATGAAGGATAATTAATCGTGAGAAGTGAACGAACATTTTCCACAATATTCAATCCTTCATTATACGCAGGTGCCAGAATGGAAATAGCGGGTAAATTTAAGGATTGCAACATAGCCGTCTCATCCACAAAATTATTCCTTCGTTTGTAATCCCGAATTTCTATCAATGAAAAAACAGCAGAAAAAAGATATCCGGTACAAATAATTGCTCCGTAGATTAAAAAAAGCCAGCTGGCTATATCTGTGATTTGCTGTAAGGTAGAACCCATTTAAATTTCTATTTCCTTTTCACGCATAGACTCTATATTTATTTGTTCTATTTTCTCGGGTAAAAAAAACCTCTCAATATTCAGGTATTTTATTTTTAATTCCCAATCATCGGCAGCTATTAATGGTCTAATTCTCTGTAAATCATCATGGTTCCCAAGCTGTTTTATGGTTTTTAAAATTTCCTTTTTTATAAGTAAATTTTCCTTTTCAAAATCGGGAATCACTAAACCGAGCAATTCCTCATATTCTAATTTTCGCAAAGACCTAATAGCTTCTATTTTAACACTTTCTTTTGCGTGTTTGAGGAATGGGACCAGTTTAGGTATATTCTCAAATTGATTATACCTCGCGATCAATCGTATTGAAAATTCCACCACACTTATCAATTCGTGATTAAGCCACTGAGCAAAATCAGGGGCTGGTCCCTCATAATAATTCTTCAATGCATTTTCAATATAAATTTGTTGCCAGGTGGTTAATGGGCGTTTTGTTTTATCCAGAAATTGTAACGGATTAGTTTTTGCTGTTTTTAAAAAATAAAGCTGGGATTGCTGTCTCACCTCATCTCTTGGATCATTTAAATAGGGTTCTATATTATTGACAGGAACTTCTATTGTCAGTTCTGAAAGGGCGTAAATAGCTCTTGCTGTATCATACCAATTATTTTTATCCAGATCTTTGAGAATAAAAACATCCAATTGCAACTGTAAAAAAAGCTCCTCCAGAGCTGTGGCAGATTCTCCTTTCAGGTTTTTATGAAATTGCAGGATCTCTTTAATGGTGACCTTTATTTCCAATTCGGAATTTAAATGGTTTTTTTTGAAATTTTCAATCTCCTTTTGCTTTTCAAAATCCTCATCAAACAAAAATGAATTTAAAAAATCTATTAGCAAATTTTCCTGCTCTTTCTTTTTTGACTTCCGGATATTTTTGAAAAGCCGAAGTCCTAAAATGAAAGTGACAAGGCATAATGTGAGAAATAAAAAAAACAAAATTATAAGAACATTGATTTTCATGATCCAAGCCCAATCCCTGAAGTTGGAAAAACCGTCAAATAATATAACAAAGTTTGGCGTCATAAATACTGATTATAAATTTACTCAATATCATTAAAATCAACGTAAATGAAATTACTCATTAGACCATTTTATTCTTATAAATTCGTTTTTAAGCTTTGTTCAAAAACCGTTTTACCCTAAGCGAGAGTTCGTTAGGACTGAAAGGTTTTGTTATAAAATCGTCTACGCCCATATTAAACGCATCCATTATAATATTTTCCTGGGTAGAGGTTGACAATACGATAATGGGGGTTTTGGGCAAATTCTTTTTTATGTAACTTATCAATTCTTTTCCTGTGACAAAAGGCAGCATTAAATCGGTTAAGATCAAATCGAAATTGGCTTCCTTTAAAAATTTCATGGCTTCCCTTCCATCTTTCGCAATTAATACTTCGTGACCGTCCTTAGTAAGTTTAAACTCTAAAGACTTGATCACCATGGGGTTATCTTCAATAACTAAAATCTTTTTCATCCTCCTATCTTCAGTTCAGGGAAATCCCGTGTTAGTTGTTTTGTTATAGATGCAAATTCCAGCTGCAGGTCATGTATAAGTCCAGGTATCTCAGTCTCTTGAGCTTCAGAATTCAGGAGGTGGCAAATGCTCCTTCCTGTTTCATTTTCCAACATTTCAAACGAAGGTTTTATACTGTGGGCTATCTCCCGAATCCTAATATAATCCCTATCCTGAAGTTCAATATTTAACTGCTCAAGCTCTGTGTTAACCGAAGTGCTGAACAATTCCAAAGATTCAAAGACAGATTCCTCATGTCCGTCGAAAATAT
>JBDNHN010000296.1:0-10501 GCA_041688725.1 Gillisia sp. | reverse complement strand
ATCCCTGGTATTGAAATTTTAAGTTTCATTAGCTGTGTATTTTATTGTTGAACATTACAAATTTAGTTAGTTTTGCGCTAACTATCTGAACCTTTAACAAAGGCGCAACATTTTTTTAATATACCATATAATATACAATATTTATACCAATTAATAAGAATGAGCAAGAAATTAACTACACGAGGGGAAGACTATTCAAAATGGTATAACGATCTTGTGGTAAATGCCGATTTAGCCGAAAATTCAGCCGTTCGCGGCTGTATGGTTATCAAGCCCTACGGATTTGCAATTTGGGAAAAAATGCAGGCCGAACTGGACAGGATGTTTAAGGAAACAGGTCATCAAAATGCCTATTTTCCGCTTTTTGTACCTAAAAGCCTGTTTGAAGCCGAAGAAAAAAATGCGGAAGGTTTTGCCAAAGAATGCGCAATAGTGACCCATTACAGGCTAAAAACTGATCCAAATAACCCTGCAAAATTAATTGTAGATCCGGATGCAAAACTGGAAGAAGAACTCATTGTTAGACCTACTTCCGAAGCAATTATCTGGAATACATTTAAAGGTTGGGTTCAATCTTACAGGGATTTGCCTCTTCTTATCAACCAATGGGCAAATGTGGTTCGCTGGGAAATGCGCACAAGACTCTTTTTAAGAACTTCCGAATTTTTATGGCAGGAAGGACATACCGCTCATGAAACTAAAGCCGAAGCGGTTGCTGAAGCAGAGAAAATGAATAACGTATATGCCGAATTTGTTGAAAATTTCATGGCTATTCCGGTAATTCAAGGAACTAAATCTGAAAACGAACGTTTTGCAGGTGCCGAAGAAACCTATTGTATAGAAGCTCTTATGCAAGACGGAAAGGCCCTGCAGGCAGGAACTTCGCATTTTTTAGGGCAAAATTTCGCAAAGGCTTTCGACGTTAAATTTGCTTCTAAAGAAGGTGGTCTGGAATATGTCTGGGCAACTTCATGGGGAGTATCCACAAGATTGATAGGAGCCCTGATTATGACTCATAGTGATGACCAGGGATTGGTATTGCCGCCTAGCCTAGCCCCAATTCAAGTGGTAATCGTTCCAATTTACAGAGGGGAAGAGCAATTGGCGAAAATTTCTGAAGTTGCAAATAATTTGGCTGCAAAATTAAAAGCAAATGGGGTATCGGTAAAATATGATAACAGGGATACCTATAAACCCGGATGGAAGTTTGCTCAATACGAATTGCAAGGTGTTCCTGTGCGAATTGCAATTGGACCTAAGGATTTGGAAAAGGGAAGCGTAGAGGTTGCGAGAAGGGACACATTGAGCAAGGAAATTGTAATGGACGCTGAAGTAGTTGACAGGGTAAAAGATCTAATGATTGAAATACAGGAAAACCTGTACGGAAAAGCCAAAAATTTTAGAGACCAAAATATTACTGAGGTAAATACTATTGAAGAATTCAAGGAAGTGCTAAAATCAAAAGGAGGATTTATATCTGCACATTGGGATGGAACTTCTGAAACTGAGTTGAAGATCAAAGATAAAACAAAGGCGACTATTAGATGTATCCCACTGGAAGGAAAGAAAGAAAATGGAAAATGCGTTTTAACCGGAAAACCTTCTTCTCAAAGAGTGCTTTTTGCTAAGGCCTATTAGAGGATTTAGGAAAATTATGTATTAAAAAAAATGAAATTCCCTGTTTTAAACCTATTTTTCTGGTAAAAACAGGAAATTTATCACCGCTTTTTTCTTTTATAAAGCACGCATTTTCAGTATAAAGGGGTTCGATAAAAGGTCACAGGAGGCTGGATAATTGAAGAGATATTTGTTTTTTTAAATATTTCAGAAATAAATAGTTCAACATTTGCGACATAAGAAAATAGTTGTATTTTTGCATCCGCGTTAAAAGCAAGATTGGTCCGTTCGTCTAGGGGTTAGGACGCATGGTTTTCATCCATGTAACAGGGGTTCGATTCCCCTACGGACTACAAAAGTTGTTGTAAGAGGAAACAACTTTTAAAATGTTAGGCATGTCTGCTGAAGAGCAGATTCCTCTTTGAAATAATAACGGTCCGTTCGTCTAGGGGTTAGGACGCATGGTTTTCATCCATGTAACAGGGGTTCGATTCCCCTACGGACTACTTTTAAAAAATTAATTAAATAGTATTTGTAATGGCAAATCATAAGTCAGCGTTAAAGAGAATTCGTAGCAATGAGACCAAACGTCTTAGAAATCGCTACCAACATAAAACCACCAGGAACGCTATCAAAAAATTGCGTGAGTTGGAAAAATCAGAGGCTGAAGCTTTATACCCTTCTGTAGCTTCTATGATTGATAAATTGGCTAAGAATAATATTATACACAATAATAAAGCTGCAAACTTGAAGTCAAAATTGACTAAACACGTTGCTGCACTTTAATATTTAAGTTGTGTTTAATTTATTAAAAACTGTTGGGAATTATATTCCGGACAGTTTTTTTGTTTTATTATTTTTAAAATAGAACCCAATTTTTCCGGGTCTGTGAGATTTTGTTAAACTATCTCTGGAAACTAAATAAGACCATTCTCAATTTGTGAACGATTTAGGATTGACAAAAATTGTTGTGGACTTCGCACAAATTTTAGTCAATCTGTAGAGAATTTGCCTGCGAATAAAATTGTGGGCAAAGCATTAAAACAAAACCCTGCCAGCGTTTCAAACGATGGCAGGGTTTTGTTGTTTTATAACTTCAAACTTCCGTCTTCTGACTTGTTTTCAATCTATTCCCGTATAAATTGCTCGTTAATAGTTTCTATTAAGTTTAGAACTTCGTCCCTTCCTAAATCACTTTCAGCAGAGGTGGTGAAATATTCTGGCATTTCAGCCCAAGTTTCCAACATCTTGGTCTTATAAATTTCAATATTGCGCTCCAGTGCATTTGGCTTAAGTTTGTCGGCTTTGGTAAAAATAATATAGAACGGAATTCCGCGCTCGCCCATCCATCTCATAAATTCCAGATCTATCGCCTGGGGTTCATGCCTGCTGTCTATTAAAACAAACGCGCAAAGCATTTGTTTTCTTTGTTCGAAATAGGCGGTAATAAATTTTTGAAAGGTTTTTTTTGCCGATTTTGAAACCCGGGCATATCCATAACCAGGCAAATCTACCAAGTGCCAATTTTTATTGATTAAAAAATGATTGATGAGTTGTGTTTTTCCAGGTCTGCCTGAGGTTTTAGCCAAGGTCTTCCTTTCGGTAAGCATGTTGATAAGCGAAGATTTCCCTACGTTGCTTCTTCCTATAAATGCATATTCGGGCAAAGAACTGTCCGGGCATTTTGCTACTTCAGTATTGCTGACAAGAAATTCAGCAGTCTTAATTTTCATATATTTCAGTCTAAAATCCCCTTTTTTGGAGCCACTTAAAGAGAATATCATTGAATAAATCGGGGTGTTCCATCATTGCTGCATGTCCACATTTATCAATCCAATACAAATCTGAGTCGGGAAGCAATCTATTAAATTCATCACCGACATCCGGTGGGGTAACATTGTCATTTCTTCCCCAAATAATACAGGTTGGGGTTGTCATCTTAGGTAAATCCCTTGACATATTGTGGCGTATTGCACTTTTTGCAATAGCCAGGGTTCTTATTAACTTATTTCTATCGGCTACCGTCACATAAACTTCATCAACTATTTCCTTGGTTGCAATGCTTGGGTCGTAGAATACTGTTTCGGCTTTTTTCTTAATAAATTCATAGTCACCACGACGCGGGTAGCTTTCACCCATCGCATTTTCATATAATCCGGAACTGCCGGTTATAACCAAACCTTTTACCAGTTCTGGATATAATTTTGTGCACAAAAGGGCGATATGTCCGCCCAGGGAATTTCCCAATAAAATAACTTCCTTATATCCTTTCAGAACAAGAAAGTCCCTTAAATATTTTGCAATTGTTCCCACACTTGTTTTAAGAATGGGCAGAGTGTATAAAGGTAATTCCGGGATCAAAATTTTATATCCCTTTTGAGGAAAAAAGTTAACAACCCCATCAAAATTACTCAACCCGCCCATCAGGCCATGTAAAATGACGATTGGAGTTCCTTCTCCAATTTCCAGGTAAGAGAATTTTCCTTCCTGCTGTATATTATTTTTCATTGAAGATCTTTCCTTTTAACATATGCAAATATAGCTATTTCAGTACAAGTATAATCATTATTACAGAATAGCCTTATTTTTTTTCAAAACTTTTCGTATTAAAAAAGTTTTGTTTTTTTAATGAAAATTTAACAATTATAACCTAAAAAGCAAGGTCCTGAAACCTAATGGAGTAGCGCTATTTAGTAGGGTTTCAGCACAATAGGTGGATAAACTTATCAACAATGTGGTAGAATGTGGTAAAAAGTGGTAATAAATTCGATATATTTGAAGCTATAAAGAGATTAAGTGGTAAACCTAATTGGAACATACGAATGTAAAGTTGATGCTAAAGGCCGTCTTATGGTTCCTTCAGCATTGAAAAAGCAATTGTCTCCGGTTTTAAAAGAAATCTTTGTAATAAAAAGATCTGTATTCCAGCCGTGTTTGGAATTATATCCTATTCAGGAGTGGAATATTTTAATGCAGAAAATAAACGGGTTAAACCGGTTTGTTAAAAAGAACAACGATTTTATTAGAAAATTTACCGCCGGTGTTAAAACCGTTGAGGTAGATGCAAATGGAAGGTTGTTGATTCCCAAGGATTTGATGGGATTTGCTGATATTGACAAGGAAATTGTATTGTCTTCAGCCATTAATATCATCGAGATCTGGGATAAAAAGAAATATGAAAATGCCATTGATGTCGCGGCCGACGATTTTGCGGACATGGCCGAAGATATCATGGGAAACCAATTGTCTGATGGAATATCATAATCCAGTATTATTAAAGGAATCTGTAGATGGATTAAACATCAAACCGGATGGCGTCTATGTAGATGTCACTTTTGGCGGTGGTGGACATTCCAGGGAAATTTTAAGCAGATTGGGAGAGAGAGGCAGATTATTCGCTTTTGATCAGGATGAAGATGCGCTGGAAAACAAAATAGACGATCCGCGATTAACGCTTATCAATGAAAACTTCAGGTTTATTAAAAGGTTTTTAAGGTATTACGGAGTAAAAGAAGTGGATGGGATTTTAGGAGATTTTGGAGTTTCTTCTCACCAGTTCGATGTTGCCGAACGCGGTTTTTCTACCCGTTTTGAAGCGAAACTGGATATGAGAATGAGCCAGAAAGGAAGTTTAAGCGCTTTGGATGTTATCAACGAATACGAGGAAGGACAGCTTAAAAAAATGTTTTATGAATATGCCGATCTGCGCACCGCTCCAAAAATTGCTGCCGAGATTGTCAAGGCAAGGGAAGTGGCTCCAATTAAAACCAGTGAGCAATTAAAGGAAGTATTACGTCCTTTTTTGTTTAAGGAAAAAGAACATAAAATTTTGGCCCAAATCTATCAGGCTATCCGGATAGAGGTAAATCAGGAGATTGAGGCTTTAAAGGAATTTTTGCTCCAAACCCAGGATTTGTTGAAAAAAGGCGGGAGACTGAGTTTGATCTCTTACCATTCCCTGGAAGACAGATTGGTAAAAAGATATATTCGAAGCGGTCTTTTTGAAGGTGATCCGGAAAAGGATTTTTATGGAAATATCTCGGTGCCGTTCAAAAAAGTGATTGGATTAATAGTGCCGGGCCCGGAAGAAATCAGAAAAAATAAAAGGGCGAGAAGCGCAAAATTGCGCATTGCCAAAAAATTATAAAATTCATCCTAATAGGGCTCTGGTTTGAAGGGTTCATAGGTAGAAAGTTATGAAAAAAGGGATTTATAACATATTAAAGGCAAATTTTCTTATCAGTGATGATGCGTTTAAAAACTGGCGTTTTATTGTTTTTTGTACCATTTTGGCCATTGTTATGATTGCTTGTTCACATAGCGCGGAACGCAAGGTGCATTTGATCGCAAAAATAAATAATGAAGTACGGGAACTTCGAAGTGAATTCGTTGAGAAGCGATCCACTTTAATGAAGTTGAAGATGGAGTCCAATATTACCTTCAAAATGGCAGACAGGGGTGTGAAACCTTCAGAAACTCCCCCTTATAAAATTAAAATTAAAATAACTGAATAATGATATTTTGGCAACAACTGAAAAACACATATTAAACCGATTGTATTTTATAGCAGCATGCTTGTTCATATTTGCTATGGGTGTGGTTGTTCAGTTGCTTAATATTCAGTTTGTGGAAGGTGATAAATATAAGGGTTTGGCAGATGAACGCGCCTTTAAAAACTTTACCATAACAGCCAACAGAGGAAATTTATACGATACCAACGGAAATCTTTTGGCCACCTCGGTCCCTAAATACGATATTCGTTTTGACGCCGTAACGGTAACCGATAAAAATTTCGAAGAAAATATAATCCCGTTATCAAAAAAGCTATCGGCTATGCTTGGAAAAAGTACTACCCATTGGTCGCAAGCTTTAAGAACAGCGAGAATAAACAAACACCGCTATTTTTTAATAGCAAGGAATTTGGGTTATTCTGAATATTTAAAAATAAAAAGCTTTCCCATTTTCAATTTGGGCACTTATAAAGGAGGGATGATAACAGAACAGCGAACTGTTCGGGAACACCCATTAGGCGAATTGGCCGCCCGAACTGTTGGATACGATCGCCAGGACAATCAGGGATATTACACCCGGGTAGGCCTTGAAGGTGCTTTTAGTCCTTTTTTAGAAGGAACCGACGGACACCGGCTCAAGCAAAAAATTGCCAAAGGACACTGGAAACCTATCAGCGATAATAATGAAGTGGAACCAAAAGATGGTTTGGATGTTATTTCAACTATAGATGTCACAATTCAGGATATTGCGCATCACGCTTTGCTGGCACAACTAGAGAAGTATGAGGCCGATCATGGGACTGTAGTAGTGATGGAAACCAAAACAGGGGAAATAAAAGCGATTTCCAATTTAGGCCGCACTTCAAAAGGTACTTATTATGAAAAACTGAACTACGCAGTAGGTGAATCTAATGAGCCCGGTTCAACATTTAAATTGATGTCTCTGGTAGTCGCCCTGGAAGATCATGTGATTGATACTAATACGGTGGTAGATACTGAAAATGGGGTTGTAACCATAAAAAGAAATAAGGTTAGGGATTCACACCGGGGAGGTTATGGAAAAATAACGGCATCCCGCGCTTTTGAGGTTTCTTCAAACGTAGGAGTTGTAAAGCTGATTTATAATAATTACAAGGACAATCCCCAAAAATTTGTAGATGGGCTCAACCGGATGGATTTGAACAAGAAATTGGGAATTTCTATTGTAGGGGAAGGTGCGCCTTATATTCCAAGTCCCGGAGACAAAAAATGGTCAGGCCTTTCCCTGCCCTGGATGGCTTATGGATACGGCAGTATTCAAATTACGCCCTTGCAAACCCTGGCCTTTTATAATGCTATTGCAAATAATGGAGTCTTGGTAAAACCACGATTTATAAAAGAAATTAAAGAATGGGATAAGGTCATTTTAAAGAATGAAGTAGAAGTGATCAATCCTGCCATTTGCTCTCAGGAAACAATAGGAAAAGTTCAGGAAATGTTAAAAAATGTGGTCATACGGGGAACAGCTAAAAGTCTTTACTCTCCAAATTTTTCCATGGCTGGTAAAACAGGGACTGCACAAACCGAATACTGGATGAAAGACTGGGCATCCAACAGACGCTATATTTCTTCTTTCGTAGGATATTTTCCTGCTGAAAATCCAAAATATACAAGTATTGTCATAATTCATAAACCAAAGAACAGTATCGGGTATTACGGTGCGGATGTAAGTGGACCTGTTTTTAAACGAATTGCCCAAAAAATTTATACGGATACTCCTGTTGAAGACGAATTGGAATCCCTGGAAATAGAAAATGACGCGATTTCAAAGGATTTTGAAAAATATTTTGCCACCGCTCAGGAAGACCTGAAACTAATGCCAAACGTTGTAGGTATGCCAATAATGGATGCATTGTCAATATTAGAAAATTTGGGATTAGAGGTAATGGTTGAGGGAAAAGGAAACGTAAAAAATCAATCCGTTAAACCCGGAGAAAAAATAAATTCTAATAAAAAAGTAAAACTTAGTTTAAGTTGAAAAAGTTAAAGGACATATTATACAAAGTTCCCATGGTATCTGTTACAGGTAATACGGCTGTGACGGTTAATTCTATTCAATACGATTCAAGAAAAATTAAATTAAATGATGTTTTTGTGGCCGTAAAAGGAACAATTTCCAACGGGCATGATTATATCAACACTGCAGTTAATCAGGGAGCATTAGCCATAATTTGTGAAGATTTACCTGAGAAAATTGTAAATGGAGTAACCTATGTGCAGGTGGAAAACTCTCAAACTGCCCTGGCTTTTATGGCAGCCAATTATTATGAAAATCCTTCAGAAAATTTAAAGTTGGTTGGAGTTACCGGCACAAATGGCAAAACCACCGTAGCCACACTTTTATATCATTTATTCAGTAAAGCCGGATTTAAGGTTGGTTTGCTTTCTACTGTAAATATTATGGTTGGAGACAAAATATTTCCTTCAACCCATACTACGCCGGATTCACTGATGATAAATTCCTATTTAAAGGAAATGAATAAGGAAGGGGTGGAATTTTGTTTTATGGAAGTGAGTTCCCATGGAATAGCTCAAAAACGAACCGAAGCATTACACTTTACAGGAGGAATTTTTACCAATTTGACCCATGAACATTTAGATTATCACAAAACTTTTGCGGAATACAGGGATGTCAAAAAGTCGTTTTTTGATCAGTTATCTGCATCGGCTTTTGCACTAGTGAATACAGATGATAAAAATGGGCCGGTTATGATTCAAAATACTCCGGCCAGAAAATATACCTATGCATTAAAATCCTATGCAGATTATAGCGCAAAGATCCTTGAAAACCAATTCTCAGGATTATTGCTGAAGTTGAATGACAATGAAGTCTGGTCCAAACTCATCGGGAATTTTAATGCTTACAATATTTTGGCAATTTATGCTACAGCAGATCTTTTGGGATTGGAAAATGTAGAAAACCTTCGACTTATCAGTGAGCTTGAATCGGTAGCAGGGAGATTTCAATATTTTATCACCAAACATAAAATTACCGCAATTGTAGATTACGCTCATACTCCCGATGCCCTGAAGAATGTGCTGGAAACCATTAATTTCATCCGAACAAAAAACGAAGAATTGATTACCGTTGTGGGTTGTGGCGGAGACAGGGATAAGACCAAAAGGCCGGAAATGGGGCATATTGCCTCGGCTTTGAGCACTAAAGTAGTTTTTACAAGTGATAATCCCAGAACTGAAGATCCTGAGAAAATATTATTGGATGTGGAAGCCGGTGTTGAGCCTCAAAACTCTAAGAAAACACTGACGGTTGTTAACAGAAAACAGGCTATAAAAACAGCCTGCCAACTGGCGCAACCGGGTGATATAATTCTTATAGCCGGGAAGGGGCATGAAACCTATCAGGAAGTAAATGGGAAAAGATCCGATTTTGATGATTATAAAATTGTGAACGAATTTTTAAACCAACTAGGTAAATAATAACTCCCCTTTTTTGAAAAGGGCAAGTAAAGGAAGATATGTTATACTATTTGTTTAATTTTTTAGATGAAAACTACCAACTGCCTGGCGCGGGGTTGTTTGAATTCATTTCATTCCGTTCGGCAATGGCCATAATATTTTCGTTGGGCATTTCTACCATTTACGGTAAAAAAATTATCAATTATTTACTCAGGAAGCAAGTAGGAGAAAGCGTTCGCGATTTGGGATTAAAAGGCCAAAGCGAAAAAACAGGAACTCCAACTATGGGGGGACTTATCATTATAATTGCCACCCTTATTCCGGTTTTATTATTCGCGAAATTGGATAATATATATGTGATCCTTTTAATAATTACAACCTTATGGATGGGGGCTATTGGTTTTTTAGACGATTATATCAAAACCTTTAAAAAAGATAAGGAAGGATTAAAAGGCAAATTTAAAGTAATTGGTCAGGTAGGCTTAGGGATTATTGTGGGAGCCACAATGTATTTTCACCCTGGAATTACCGTGAAAGAAGTATCCAATGTATCTGCAATTACCAATGTACAAATAATAGAGGACAGGGAAATTTCTTCCGGAGAGGAATTAAAAAGCACAATGACCACAATTCCTTTTGTAAAAAACAATGAATTTAATTACGCCAGCCTTATTACCTGGATAAACCCTTATCTGGCTAAATATGCCTGGCTCATCTTTATTCCCATTGTTATTTTTATTGTTACGGCAGTCTCTAATGGTGCCAATTTAACTGATGGGATTGATGGTCTTGCGGCAGGTTCCTCGGCGATTATTGTGCTCACTTTGGGAGTCTTTGCATGGGTGTCCGGTAACATTATTTTTTCAGATTATTTAAATATTATGTACATCCCAAGATCTGGGGAAATGACCATTTTT
>JBDNHN010000038.1:0-3967 GCA_041688725.1 Gillisia sp. | reverse complement strand
TTCATCGCTAGGATTTTCAATATGCTGAATTTTAGCAGTCTCACTTCCATACCGCATAAATGCAGCGGTAAAATCAAGATAAACTGCAGCACCCGTTTTATTTACACCGTAACCGGCATCACAACGTTCTTTTGCTGCTCTAGAAGCCACATCACGTGGCACCAGGTTCCCAAATGCCGGATATCTCCGCTCCAAATAATAATCTCTGTCTTCTTCTTTTAGTTCCGTAGGTTTTAATTTTCCGGTCCTTATGGCCTCTGCATCTTCTAACTTCTTTGGAACCCAAATCCTTCCATCATTCCTAAGCGATTCAGACATCAAAGTCAGTTTAGACTGGTGATCTCCCGAAACAGGAATACAGGTTGGGTGAATTTGCGTAAAACAAAGATTTGCAAAATATGCTCCCTTTTTATGAACTTTCCAGGCTGCAGTTGCATTACTTCCCATTGCATTGGTGGAAAGGTAAAATACATTCCCATAGCCTCCGGAACAGATCACAACCGCGTGAGCACTATGTCTCTGGATTTCTCCGGAAACCATATCCCTTGCAATAATTCCACGTGCTTTTCCTCCTACAACCACCAAATCAAGCATTTCGTGCCTGTTGTAAGCTTTAATTTTTCCACGATTTATCTGGCGATTCATCGCAGAATATGCACCCAGCAACAATTGTTGTCCTGTTTGTCCTTTAGCGTAAAAGGTACGGGAAACCAGAACCCCACCAAATGAGCGGTTATCCAATAATCCTCCATAGTCTCTCGCAAAGGGAACTCCCTGAGCGACACACTGGTCTATGATATTTCCCGAAACTTCGGCCAAACGATATACATTGCTTTCACGGGAGCGATAATCACCACCTTTCACCGTATCATAAAAAAGCCGGTAATTAGAATCCCCATCATTTTGATAATTCTTTGCTGCATTAATTCCTCCCTGTGCAGCAATTGAATGCGCTCTACGCGGGGAATCCTGATAACAAAATGTTTTCACGTTATATCCAAGTTCCGCCAGGGTTGCGGCAGCACTTCCACCGGCAAGACCGGTTCCTATAACAATAACATCAATATTTCTTTTATTCGCGGGATTAACCAGGTTAACCTCGTCTTTATATTTTGTCCACTTTTCTGAAAGTGGTCCTTCAGGTGTCTTTGAATCTAAAACTGACATAAATCTTACCTATTAAACGTTAATATAATGAAAGAGAGCTATAAAAATAAACCCTAGCGGAACAACTATCGCAAAAGCAACGGTAAATCCTTTTAATCCTTTCGAATATTTATTATTGAAACCAACAGACTGGAATGAAGAAGCAAACCCATGCAGCAGGTGCAGCATTAAAAATATAAAGGAAACAACATATAAGCCAGTTCTTACAGGACTTTGAAATTTCGCAATCAATTCCCCGAAATATCTTGTAGCATCTTCCGGATGTGACTCTAAGTATTTATGAGCTATTTCCGGAAACCAAAAATCATAAAAGTGAAGCCCAAGGAAAGCTAAGATCACAGCACCTGAAAAAATCATGTTTCTGGACATCCAACTAGCATTTGCGCCTCCGTTGAATTTAGAATAGCTAACTTTTCTTGCCTTCTTATTTACAATTTCAAGAACAAACCCCATTATAAAATGAAACACCACAGCAAAAATAAGTATGGGTTGCACAATGGCCTGAACAAGAAAGTTGGTGCCCATAAAATGGGAAATCTCGTTAAAAACATCAGGATTAATGACCGATGTTATATTAATAATAAAGTGTTGAGCTAAAAATAGGACTAGAAAAAGTCCTGATAAAGCCATAGCAAACTTTTTTGCTACTGAAGATTTAAGGAAGCCACCCATTGATTTGATTATTTTATAAAATTTTTACGTCCAAAAATACACCTACTTCTAGTTTTTAACAAATTTTTAGGTTATTATAAATTTAATTTAGAACTAATTAAAATAGCCTTTATTTTTGGGGAATTCTGATCGAAAATTTCAAAATCATGATAATATAAACAACGATTTGTCATTAGATAAATTAAAAGTATTTTTCTATTCAATAAGTTTTAGAATCCTTAATTTAGAGCTAACTAATATCCTGATAATTAAATGGAGTTTATAGACTACTACAAAATTCTGGAACTCGATAAATCGGCCAGCCAGGCAAACATCAAAAAAGCCTATAGGAAACTTGCACGAAAATATCATCCGGACCTCAATCCAAACGATAAAAGCGCACAGGCGAGATTTCAGCAAATAAACGAAGCGAATGAGGTGCTTAGCGATCCCGAAAAACGCAAAAAATACGACAAGCACGGAAAAGGCTGGGAACACGCAGAGCAGTTTGAACATGCGCAGCGCCAGCAACAGCAACAATATGGCAGGGGTTTTGGCGGTGGCAGGCAACAATCCTATTCCGGGAATTTTGATAATGATACTTTCTCCGATTTTTTTGAACAAATGTTCGGGGGCGGTGCAAGATCAAAGGGCACAGGCAGAAGTCCCCAATATAAAGGACAGGATTTCAATGCTGAACTTCAGCTTAATTTATCTGATGTTTACACCAGCAAAAAACATACCCTTACCGTAAACAGAAAAAACATTCGGATAACCATTCCTGCCGGGGTGGAAAACCGCCAAACCATAAAAATAAAAGGACACGGTGGCCTGGGAATTCAAGGTGGGCCAAACGGTGATCTGCTAATCACTTTTAACATAGTAAATGACACCAAATTCAAGCGGGAAAAGGAAAATCTATATACCACGGCAGATGTAGATTTTTATACTGCAATATTGGGTGGCGAGATCACGATTGATACTTTCACCGGAAAGGTGAAACTCAAGGTAAAACCTGAAACCCAACCCGCCACGCAAATTAAATTGAAAGGAAAGGGTTTTCCAAAATATAAAAAAGAGGGGCAATTTGGGGATTTGTACATTACCTATCAAATTAAAATGCCAACCAATCTTACCACCCGCGAAAAGGAATTATTTGAAGAATTGCAAAAATTACGCTCATGAATTTAAATGATTTAATAGCAATTGATGAACTTTGTATCCGCTACAAAGTAGAGCTCACTTTTATAAGATCTTTAAGCGAAAGTGGCCTGATTGAAATGATTATCCTGGAACAAAAAGAATATCTGCATTGCGATAAAATAACCGAATTTGAAAAAATGCACCGACTTTATCACGATCTAAACATCAACCTGGAAGGCCTGGAGGCAATTCAGCATTTATTAAAAAAGCTGAAGGAACTTCAAGAATCCAATTTGCAGTTGCTAAACAGGTTGAATCTATATGAATAGCAATTTGTTAAAGAAATGTGAAATTTTTTAGTCTAAGTTTAACAGGTTTTGAGATTAGCTTTTTTAATTTTGAGGAAAATCAAATTCAGTACAATGAAATATCATCAAATTGACAGTAAACTCTTTGTAAAAAACCGCAATAATTTTATGGCCAAAATGAAGCCAAAAAGTTTAGCTGTTTTCAATTCGAATGACATTTATCCCATAAGTGCCGATAGTACCATTCCATTCCAACAGGCAAGGGATATTTTCTATTTAAGCGGAGTAGATCAGGACGCGAGTATCCTAGTTCTTTTTCCAGATGCCCCACTTGAAAAACACCGAGAAATTTTGTTTTTAACCGAAACCAATGAACATATTGCCGTTTGGGAAGGTGAAAAATTAACAAAAGAAAAAGCTTTTGAAGCCACCGGCATAAAAACCGTTTATTGGTTAAAAGAGTTTGAAAAAGTATTTTTTGAGGTAATGACACAATGTGAAACGGTTTATTACAACACCAATGAGCATTATAGAGCCTCCATTGAAACCCAAACCCGTGAAGCCCGTTTTATAGAATGGAGCAAAAAGAAATACCCTGCACACCAGGTTGCCAAAAGCAATCCTATTTTGCAAAGGTTGCGTTCTGTAAAAGATCCAATCGAATTGAAATTGATGCAAAATGCCTGTAATATTACCGA
>JBDNHN010000295.1:0-3398 GCA_041688725.1 Gillisia sp. | reverse complement strand
GTTTTCCAGACTTTCGGTCAGGACGCTTGGAGTTTTATCATAACCCGCTACCTGTTTGCCCAGGGCTTTAAAATAACGCGCCAAAGCACTCATGCCTATCCCGCCTATGCCGATAAAATAAAGGTTTTCTATGTTTTTAAATTGATCCATATTCCTTGATCCACAAAGGATCTTATTTTTTGATTATTGCCTTATTTTTTGATTATTCTTTCCATCTCATCCACAATTGCCGCGGTTGCATGTGGCAATGCCAGTTTTTTAATATTTTCCGAAAGTTCCATTCTCACTTTTTCTGAACGCAACATCGTCATGATCGTATCTTCAAATCTTTCCGGCAAATTTTCTTCCTTCAAAACCAAAGCCGCTTTACCCCTCGCAATGGCCAATGCATTTTTGGCCTGATGATCTTCCGCCACATTTGGGGAAGGGATAAAAAGCACCGGTTTTCCTACCAGGCATAATTCAGAAACACTTCCCGCACCTGCCCTGGAAACTATAATATCGGCGGCGGAGTAAGCCAGATCCATCCTGTTTAAAAATGAATGGGTTTGTACCCATTTAGAATTGTATTTTTTATATTCATCAAAATAAAGAGAACCTGTTTGCCAGATAAGTTGAATTTCCTTTTCTTCAAATATGCTTCTGAAGGCTTCCATCAATTGATTGATCCTTCTTGCTCCCAGACTGCCTCCAAGCACTAAAATTGTTTTTCTGGTTTTGTCCAGTTTAAAAAACGAAAGCGCTTCTTCCCTTTTCTTTGAAATGTCAATTATATCCTGTCGTACCGGATTCCCGGTTTTTCTGATCTTTTCAGCAGGAAAATATCTGTCTAAATTGTCATAGGCCGTACATATCACATTTGCACTCTTCCCAAGCAACCGGTTCGTAATTCCGGGATATGAATTTTGTTCCTGGATTAAGGTTGGCACATTTTTGGAATTGGCCATTTTCAAGAGCGGTCCACTGGCAAATCCTCCTGTTCCAATTACAACATCGGGTTTAAAATCCTTGATTATCTCACGTGATTTCCAAAGGCTGCTGATCAGCTTTAGTGGAAAACTCAGATTTTTAAGGCTTAGTTTTCGTTCAATGCCCGTAATCCATAATCCTTCTATTTTATAACTTGCCTGTGGCACTTTTTGCATTTCCATCCGGTCTTTGGCACCTACAAATAATATTTCAGCTTCGGGATATCTTCGTTTTATTTCATCAGCTATAGAAATAGCAGGATAAATATGTCCGCCTGTGCCTCCCCCGGAAATTATTACCTTTAATTGCTCTTTCATATTGCTTCGCTTAAAATATCCAATGGATTTTCTTGTTCATGTTCCTTTTCTTCCGATTGTTTCAGTTCTTCCCTTTCTGAACTTACGCTTAGAACAATTCCAAGCGCGAGACAGGTCATCCAAATGGAAGTACCACCGCTGCTTATTAGTGGTAAAGTTTGTCCGGTTACAGGGAAAAATTCTACGGCAACAGCCATATTTACGAAAGCCTGGAACACAATAGGCAAACCAACTCCTACAACAACCAGAGTTCCAAATACGGAATTGGCTTTGGTTGCAACAATAACCAGCCTGAACAGCAACATCAAATAAGCCAACATCACACCAAACCCACCTATTAACCCCATTTCTTCAACAATAATGGCATAGATAAAATCTGAAGAAGACTGCGGCAAAAAGTTACGCTGTACGCTTTTTCCTATTCCTACACCTACTATTCCTCCCCGTGCAATTGCAATTTTTGCTTTTTCAATCTGATAATCGGCATCGGAATCTTTGCCATCGGTGAAACTTACAATCCTGCTTGTCCAGGTATCAACCCTGTTGGGCAATAAACCGGGAAAAGCTTTTGCCGTTAAAATAAACAAGCTAAGAACCAGTAATCCCGCTCCAATGATTATTCCTATATATTTTAACGGATATCCGCCTAAGAATACCAATATCATAACCATTGTAAAAATAATGGCAGTAGTGGAAAAATTGGCTGGTAAAATAAGTATTAACACCAGGAAAACAGGCATCCACAAAGGCAAAATAGTTTCTTTAAAAGTAACAGTCTTTTCAGCAATCTTCGTTAAATAACGTGCCACATAGATCATAAGCACAACAGAAGCAAGAGTTGAGGACTGAAAAGTTACTCCAATTACAGGAATTTGAATCCACCTACTGGTATTTGAACCACCTATAGAAGAACCCTGGGTAATAGTATAAAGGAGAAGTACAATTACAATAGGCAACAATAAAATTGATAAGCCTTTAAAATAATTATACGGTATTTTATGAACTGCAAACAATAAACAAAACCCCAGCAACAAGTGAAAAAAGTGAACTATGAGATATCCAAATGTGCTTCCGTCTCCATATAAATAAGCGATATTACTACTTGCGCTGTACACCGGCAAAAATGAAAATAACGCCAACATTCCGGTGGTGGCCCAAATAACTTTATCTCCTTTAAGATTTGAAAAGATGCTGCTCATTTTTAATTGTCTATCTTGATGTATCCCTATTTCAAGGGATTATTTTTTGGCGTGAATAAAGCTGTTATAAATTTCTTACCGCATCCTTAAACTGACGGCCACGGTCTTCATAATTTTCAAATAAGTCGAAACTTGCACAAGCCGGGGACAGCAAAACAGTATTCCCTTTTTCGGCTATTTTATAGGCCATTTTTACTGCTTCAACCATAGATTGTGTTTCCACCATTAAATCCACGCAATTTCCAAATGCCTCAAAGATCTTGGAATTATCGATTCCCAAACAAATGATGGCCTTTACTTTTTCGTTAACCAGTGACAACAATTCGGCATAATTGTTTCCTTTATCTTCCCCGCCAACTATCCATACACTCTCGCCTTTCACGCTATCCAAGGCGTAATAAGTCGCATTTATATTGGTAGCTTTTGAATCGTTTATGTATAACACATTATTTATTTTAAGCACTTTTTCCAGGCGATGTTCAACTCCCTGAAAATCTTCCATACTCTGGCGAATTGTTTCTTTTCTAATTTGCAATAAATTGGCAACGGTAGATGCTGCCATGGCATTTTTGGTGTTGTGCTTACCTTCAAGTGCTAAAGTGGATATTGGCATAATAAATTGGTTGTTATATATATTAATTTTAATGTTGTTATTTTCGATGTATGCGCCATTTTCAAATTTCTTCTGAAGTGAAAATGGCAATTTTTGAGCTTTAACCGAATGTGTTTCAAGCTTTTTTGATATAATTTCATCATCGGAATCATATATAAAAAAATCTTCCTCTGTTTGATTTTTGACTATTCTGAATTTAGATTCGATATATTCTTCAATGTTGTAATTGTATCGGTTTAAATGATCCGGAGTAATATTGGTCAATACTGAAATATGTGGTCTAAAATTCACTATTCCGTC
>JBDNHN010000294.1:0-2675 GCA_041688725.1 Gillisia sp. | reverse complement strand
TCTCGTTTATCAACTCGGGTTACAGTTCTGGGAGTCGCGCCTAATGATGTTACTTCAAGATCAATATACTGTGAAACGATATTAATTACATTGGCATTTTCATTTGATAGAAGTGTTTCGTTCATATTTTTTTAGTCTATTATATTTAACGTGTCTTGGTTAACCCAGGTAGCGTGGATTAGGGACGTGTTCTTGACGGCCCTGCCTGCCGGAAGGCAGGTTTGTTGTCTTGTTGCTTGGTCCTTAAAATATCACTTTTCACTGGAATACCCGCCATTTCCCGGCAACCGATGTTGGCAAACGTTCATTAATTCTCAGAGATGTAATTCTCTTTTATGTAAGTAACATCTTCAATTTTTTTCCAATCAGTTGGTCTTTCAAAATCTTGACCAGATTTTAAAACTAAAGCATTGGGAAAATTGTCTTTTATATATTTCCATTTAACATCCTTCCATTTATTTTTATCCATTTCTAAAAGTTTAACATCTTTAAGAGGGCCAGATACTGCTTTTCCGATTAAGGGCCACCAGAGACTTTCTGTTTCTCTATCCCAAAGCACAAAACCATCAAGGCCATTCCATACATTCTTATCATAATATGTATATCCACTTAAAGCAAATGTCAATTCTTTGTCACCATAATTACGCTCATAAATAGCACCTAAATCAGCTAGGACGCAATAAACAGCCATAATTGGCTGTCCATTTAGTACATCATTTACAACTTCATGGCGCGTTAAATCTTTTACAGAATAAGCTTTAACTTCCTTCCCAGAGTGAGCTAATAAAAACCTAGTACTATCTGCCCAGATTTTATCTGCTTCAATAACAGAGCTGAATTCTGGTTTTAATAAGGCTGGAAATGTCTCTCTACCAATACCATAGTGAAACTGCTCATCTTTTAGCGAATATCCACTTATGTCGAAATGTTGATTTTTATCTTTTCCACCATATAGCATTTTCTTACCATTACTTTCAAAGAACTTACCATTTTCAAATGCAACTGGGCGTTTCTTTTTTATAATTTCCTTATGGTCTTCAGGTTTTTCTATTTCTGCTTTTTCACTTTTTTGTTGTTTACATCCAAGTAATAGTACTGCTGTTATTAAAAATAAAATTGTTTTCATGATGTTGTTTATAATATATGCCAATGGCAGTCTTTCTAAAAACCTAAGCTTACTGCCAATTATGGACTAAAATAAGCTTTTAAAACTTGGGATTGGGATGAGGGCAGGAATTAAGGTTTGCGGGGTCTGTTGGATATAATACTATTAAAATGGCTGTAAGCCTGGATTAAGACAGATAAACAAAGAATGAACTGTGCATACACCTCCAGGAGCCCTTTTTTGCCCATCAAATTTAATATTCGCTTGAGATTGCAGGCTATAAAGATAAAGCCTACTTCTGCAGAGGCCCGTTTCTTTCAAATTTTGGAAAGGATGCGCAAAGCCCCATTGCCTTTTCATAGTTCCAAAGGGATGCTCTACAACGGCTTGCCTTAGGCGATAGAGTCAGGATCCTGTTCCGAAAAAGTAGTCAGCAAAGTTATTAAGAAAAAGGAAGGTTTTTAGACAGTCTGACGGGTAGCTACTAAGTTAGTTTCATGAAAAAAACTCTTTAACATTTGAGGTTAATAGATAATAACCTCAAATTTTAAAGAGTTTTTTATTGTCTTAATTATTTTTAGCTCCTTGATTAATCCACTGCTCAAATAATTTAATCTTTTCTACGGATAAAAGATCTCTTCCCGCTGGCATTTGACCAACTGTACCAACACCATTTAACCTGTCCATTAATTCGCTTGTGTTGGCATTTCCAGGTGTTACACCACCTATTTCAGATAATAAACCGCTATAAGCAATACCACCTTCAACACTAAAATTTGTAACTGTTTCTTCATCCGCACTATGACACATAACACAGCTTGCAGTTAAGATAGGTTGTATGTCAGTAGCGAATGAAATTTGTACTACAGGTTCTACATCTTCATCATCACTTGAACATTGAATAAATAGTAAGCCCGTAACAAGAATAATTGAAATTCTTTTAAATAAATTTAAATTTGTCATAATAATAAATATCTGTTTAATTATTCCGCAAAAATAAGGAGTACAATAATAAAATAATATGATTTTCATCATATCGTGTAAAAAAATGAAGAATTGTCAGTTTTTGTTTTTAAGGGTATTTGCTTACTAAATGGGAAAATCTATTGTGTTATATAGATTTTTAAGAGTTTGGTTGAAGTTAAACGAGTTATTCTTCACTAACATTTAAGATTGCACTAATTTCTGAATTTTCACTCACACCGTCCGCAATGGCAATATGATTAATTCCAGTTAATTCAACCGGTGGTTTTTTATATTTTCTCAAAATCGTAATACATCAATTAAATATATAGAGGTCAGTATTTAAATTCATATAATTAAAGTCAATAAAAACAATTATAAGATAAATATTTTTAAGGTTCAAAACTGATGAAGATTTCAAAAAATATTTGGCAGGGATCAAACGGGAGAGCTGTTTTTCATTCATTTAAAATCCGAAGTTTAAAAACGTGTAGAATCTAAATGAACGAATTCGGTTTTAATAATTTTTTTGACAGGAAAATCGCTGCTTTGCTTTTTTATTCTTTCAACCAATAAAGCTGCGGCAGTTTCTCCTATAAGTGTGGGA
>JBDNHN010000293.1:0-3880 GCA_041688725.1 Gillisia sp. | reverse complement strand
CAACACCAATAATACGTTTCCCAGTTTTTGTTTCTCAGATCTCATTGCTTTATAATTTTTAAATGAAAAAAAATAAAAGACCGGAACGCCATAGCACCGGCCTTGTCACAACTTTTATTTAGAGATCATTTTCATCATCATCCCTAATTTCTCATCAAGTTTACCACCAATCATTTTCACCTTTTTATCATTAAAGGATGCAAAGAGGTCAGATGGTTTAAAATAGTTTACATAAGTTTTTCCATCTTTTTCATACACATTAATTCTTACCGGAATAACAAGGCCTACAGAAGGATCTGCGGAAAAAGCTTCTTTCCCAACATTCGGATTCCCCACAAAAAAAGAATGTCCTTTTACCTGCAATCCGGTCATCGATAAAATTTTTCCCTGATTAAGTTCAGCTAAAACCATCATTCCTCCTTCGGAAACTGCTTTATTAATTGCGTTTAAGGTTTCTTCAAAATCCATTTTAGATTGTACAGTAACCGGTTTTACATTTTGCGCACTTGCTGTTGGAGCAAAACCAAACAATGTAGCCATAAAAAGGGCCGAAAATAGAATTGTCGAAAATTTGAATTTTTTAGTTTTCATAAAAAACATTTTTAGTTATATAAATTTTTTGTTTTTATTGAATCTTTAGATCCAATTTCATTAGATGAGACTGCAAACTTTACAATCCTGACAACTAAAAACTTTTTTTTATATTTATGAAACTATTTTAAATGAAGAAAGCGTTAAACATCCATTTATATTTCAGAATAAATAACTGAAAATGAATATTTAACGCTTAAGATGAAAAAAAATAGTTATTCGTTCTCTTGTATAGATTTATTGATTTTTTCCTTTAAATCTGCTGAAGGCTTATGTTCTACACTGTTAGTATCTTTACTTAAAGCCTTTTCAATAAAAACACTTTGTTGCTCATAATTCCTACAGGCTTTACACACACTGGAATGGAAAAAAAGCTCCATTCTTTCTGTTGTATTTAGTTTATGAGCGATCTTTTTTTCAATTAGTATTCCTGCTTTTTGGCAGGAAATCATCAATCTTCGCATTACTTTAAACATAATTTATTTATTAAACCATAATTTTTCCAGACATTCTCGCAAAGAAAGCTTTGCCCTATGAATGATCTGCCAATAATTGGACGTCGAGATACCCAGTTCCTGACCAATGTTCTTCCCATCTTTCTCCTGAAGGTATTTTAATTGCACGGCCGATGCCCATAATGGTGGTAATTTAGTCATACAATGTTGCAGCAAATCCTTAAACTCTCCATTATCTAATAAATGAGTTTCCTCATTATCAATATCCCATTGGGTTGGTTTTTTATGTTCTTTCCAATAGCCCTGACCATCAAAAGTTTCTTCAATAATAGATCCATCTTCCTTGCCAAAATGAGATTCTGTATTAATAGGAGTGCGTGATTTTTTTCTGTAATAATCAATGATTTTATTATTTAAAATGGAAAACAGCCAAGTTTTAGGTTTACTTTTCCCTTGAAATTTTTTATAATATTTACAGGCAGCCAGAAAGGTTTCCTGAACAAGATCTTCAGCAGTCTGTTTATCTGAAACTTTATAGAAAGCCCAGGAATAAAGCGTGTCTGTATATTCTTCTACCCAGAGCTTTATAATCTGATTTGCTGAATCTATATTTTGATTTACGTTTTCCACGTTACGAAGTTGCGACTTTTTAAAATTTATACCTAATCAGGTTAAAATTACACTTTCTTATTCCTTATAAACATTTGATTTTCAAAATATTATATCTGGAATAAAATAAAAAAAGGCTAAAGTCATAACTTAAATACTTTAGACTCTTTGATTTGGCAGATTTTTTTGTGCCTATGCCTCTTGAAGTTTATATCCTGCAAAAGCTTCATCAATCTCCGTATGAAAAATATGATTGGAGTAATTGCTGATGGTTTTTACTGTAAGTCAAGGATAATTGCCAATCATTAGTGTCCGGTAAAAAAAAGGAGAAGCCACGAATGGCTTCTCCTTAAATATCGTAATTTAGAGTTGCAAAACATTAAATACGATGGCTAAAAGTAATTATTTTTCGGGTAAATCTGTTTTCGGACAGCTGATTTCTTTAATTGAGGATAAAACCATAAAAGAAGAAGTCAAAAGGTGTAATTCTGATCGGTATGTTAAGAAATTTAAGACCAGGGACCATTTGATAAGTATGCTTTTCTGCGCCTTTGCCAAATGCAACTCGTTAAGGGAAGTTTCTGGTGCAATGCTTGGCCTCTCTGGAAAGACAGCACATTTTAAACTAAATCATATTCCCAAAAGGAGCACTCTTTCCGATGCAAATAAAACCAGGAAGGTCGAATTCTTTGAAAATTTATACCATAGATTGCTACAAGAGCACGGTAGGGTTTTATCGGACAGCCGAATTGAAGAGGTTTTAGATAAACAAGTCAAAATTGTGGATAGTACCACTATTAGCCTGTTTAAAGATATTTTAAAATGTGTTGGGAGAACCCCAAAAGACGGTAGAAGGAAAGGTGGGATCAAAGTACATTCTGTAATAAATGCGGATGAAACAGTGCCAAACCTAGTGTGGTTCAGCCCTGCCGCCACACATGATCATAATTTTCTGGAAAAGCTTAAATGTGACGATAATAGCATTTATGTATTTGACAAAGGGTATAATGATTATAAGGCCTTCAAGAATTTTACAGATCACAGCACTGGGTTTGTGACAAGAATAAAGAATAATGCCGATTACCAAGAGATTGAGGCACTAGAGATTGAAGATCATATACACAGTGGGGTTTTACAAGATGATATCATAGAGATCGTAGTAAAGGAAAAAGATAATGAAACAACGTTAAAGTTGAGAAAGGTTAGATTTTACGATAGGGAAAACAAACGGGAATTTGAATTCCTGACAAACCTGTTTGATCTAAGGGCCGATTTAATTGCTGCCCTATATAAGATAAGATGGCAGATAGAGACCTTATTCAAACAGCTAAAACAGAACTTTCCTCTCAAATATTTTTTAGGAGATAATGAAAATGCCATTAAGATACAGATCTATTGTGTATTGATAGTCAACTTGTTGATTACTGTGATAAAGAAGAAACTTAAAAGGAACTGGGCTTTTTCCAACCTTGTCAGCTTTTGTAAAATTCATCTTTTTAACTATATAAACCTGATCCGGTTTTTGGAAAATCCGGAAAAAGATTGGATTATAACTAAAACAGAAAGTGAACAATTATCTTTTTTTTGAGACCTTGTTTTTGAAATCAACGAATATTAAAAATTAAATAATTGATTATCAGATAAATATAAATGGTAAATCTTCGAAATCAAGTTTTATCGGACATTAATGTTATTAATTATTAGTTTGTAATTTAATAAGCATTTAAGGAATGTCAGATAAAAAAATTTAAGCTCAAAACTAAATCGAAACATTTTTCGTCGATCAAAGGCTAAAAAAATGATTTGCTTGAGCAAATAGAAAACCAAAAAATGGTCCATCTATTTCAGTATAATACAGAGTTATAAAATTTAAAATATTTTAAACTCTAAAATTAATTAAAGAAAACTTTTATGAAAATTTTAATAGCAGTAACAAAAACCTGTCATCATAGACCTTTGCTTGAGAAAGTGCTTCAGGAAGCTTGGTTGCCCTACAAAGTAAATTATTTTGAAGATCATCCCGAAATATTTGAAAAATACCAATTAAAACAATCACCGTTATTGATTGTAGATGGAAAAGTAGCATCTGTTGGTATGCCCGAAATAGATATAATAAATGCTCTAAAGGCAAGAAATAGGGATGTATCAGAGATTAGAATCCCTAAAAGAGATAAGAACCATATGATTCCCAAAAATATAGGAACAGAATCTGATTTAGTGGAAGT
>JBDNHN010000292.1:0-3715 GCA_041688725.1 Gillisia sp. | reverse complement strand
GGAATTGAAACTTATTTTAAGGTAATCAACGGATCGATTAAAAAAGGGCAGCACATTAAATTTGTAGCTACAGAGAAGGATTATTTTGCAGATGAAGTCGGCAGTTTAAAATTGAAACAATTCCCCCGTCCGGAAGTAAAAACCGGCGATGTGGGCTATTTGATCACAGGAATTAAAGACGCAAAAGAAGTTAAGGTGGGAGATACCATCACCGACGCAAAAAACCCTACCACCGAAGCTGTCGCCGGGTTTGAAGATGTAAAACCGATGGTATTTGCCGGGATTTACCCAGTAGATACCGAAGAATATGAAGTATTGCGTTCTTCCATGGAAAAATTGCAGTTAAATGATGCTTCCCTGGTTTTTATTCCCGAAAGTTCTGCCGCCCTTGGTTTTGGGTTTAGATGTGGCTTTTTGGGAATGCTCCACCTGGAGATCATTCAGGAACGTTTGGAACGCGAATTTGATATGACCGTGATCACAACGGTGCCCAACGTTTCTTATCACGCATTTACCCATAAACATCTGGACACACCAATTTTGGTGAATAACCCAACAGATCTGCCGGACCCCTCCAGTTTAGATCGTGTGGAAGAACCTTTTATTAGAGCAAGTATTATCACCAAATCTGATTTTGTTGGAGCGGTAATGTCGCTTTGTATCGAAAAACGAGGACAAATTACAAATCAAACCTATCTTACCCCGGAGAGGGTTGAGTTGAGCTTTGATATGCCGCTTGCCGAAATCGTTTTTGATTTTTACGACCGGTTAAAAACTGTTTCCAAGGGCTATGCTTCTTTTGATTATTCCCCTATTGGATTGCGGGCATCAAAACTGGTTAAGGTGGATGTTTTGCTAAACGGAAGCGTGGTAGATGCACTTTCATCATTGCTACACGTTGACAATGCCTTTGATATCGGTAAAAAAATGTGTGAAAAACTAAAGGAATTAATCCCCAGACAACAATTTGATATTCCTATTCAGGCTGCCATTGGAGCCAAGATCATAGCCCGTGAAACCGTAAAGGCATTAAGAAAAGATGTTACCGCAAAATGTTATGGAGGTGATATTTCCCGTAAACGAAAACTGCTGGAAAAACAGAAAAAAGGTAAAAAACGTATGCGTCTGGTAGGGAATGTAGAGATTCCTCAGGAAGCATTTATGGCAGTGTTAAAGCTTAATGATTAAGGAAGATTTGAGATATTAGGGCATCAGACTAATAAAATAAACCCCTCAGGATTCAATTACCTGAGGGGTTTGTAATTTAACCAAAAAAGATTTACTGTGGAAATACCATGATCCTGGCATTTTCCTCAAAATAGGATTCCATTTTTAACGGGATCTCATCCAGAACAGGCTGATAGGCCACACTTCCTTTTCTTGCTGTAATGAGGATAATGATATCTTCAGGTTGAACATTTTTGGATATTATCAGGAAGTCTTCCCAGTCATTAAATTCGTGAAAATCAAATGGAGCTCTCAAATTTAATTTAATTACAAGTTCTTCAATAGCAGCCCGGGTATTCTTTGTGCAGTGCATAATAATTGGAACACTTAACTCCTCTGCCATTTTAATGACCTTTTTCACCCAAAGTTTAAAACCTTCCATATCTTCAGATCTGGCCGGGGCAGCAAGAATAATTTTTTGATGTGTGGCCCATGGTTTATCGCTTTGGCAAATAAATATAGTTTTGGTAGTATTTTCTATTATACCGCGCATTTTTTCACCGATAACCTGATCCTCTCCAGAGCTAGTAGGCCACCCCATCACTATAATATCTGTGATAAGTTCCTTGGATTTTCTGGAAATTCCTTTCGCAATATCACGCGATATGGTAGCGGTTATGTTTACCGCAGTTTCAGTAGCAGAGCCCTGCTTTATAAATTCCTCTAGTTTTATCATTGCCTGAGCAATATTTATTTCTGCCACTTCATCATTGGGAACGACAGTGAGAATAGAAACAGGGTGAATAGAACTTTTGTCTTTTATTAGAATTGAAAGTTCCAACAGTTTTTCAAGATTGGTCATATTGGCCAATGGAAGTAAGATGCTTTCCATTTTATAGCTTTCAGATTTTTTAATTTCTTCCGGATTTGAATCATTTGTTTCTCTCACCATCAATTTCGCAGCATTTTCAGTGGCTAAAGTCGCCACGATGGAGGTTATCAGGATAAGTATAATAGTTCCGTTCAAAATATTAATATCTATTATTTCTGCATTGTAACCCACAATTATAACCGCTAATGTCGCGGCTGCGTGGCCAGAACTGAGTCCGAAGATCATCTTGCGTTGGGAAGAAGAATATTTAAACACCAACTGTGTGAAAAATGCAGCGAGCCACTTCCCGCTAACTGCTACAACAGACAAGGTGATGGCAACAACAATTGCCATATAACCACTTAAAATCACACTGATGTCTACCAGCATTCCTACGCTGACAAGGAAAAAAGGAATAAAAAGGGAATTTCCTATAAATTCAATTCTGTTCATCAGGGCAGATGAATGCGGGATTAAGCGGTTTAAGGCGAGTCCGGCAAGGAAAGCTCCAATAATATCTTCCATTCCAGCCAATTCAGCTAAAAAAGCAGCAATAAACACCACAGTAAGCACAAAAATATAATGGGAATGTTTTTCCTTTTCCATTTTGGTGAAGAACCATTTTGCAATTCTTGGGACTACCAAAAACATAATAGCGATAAAAACAGTTAACGATACAATCAGTTTTATCCAGAAATCGGTGGTGAGCCCACCCTCTTGTGCATTTCCTAAGATAACTGCCAATATTATCAAGACAGCAGTATCTGTAAGGATGGTACCGCCAACAGTGATGGCTACGGCTTCATTTTTGGAAACCCCCATACTACTCACAATAGGGTATGCAATTAATGTATGGGTTGCAAACATGCTGGCAGTAAGTAAGCTGGCATTGAAATCGTATCCAAGTAGGTAGAAACAAACAGGAAAACCTATGCCCAAAGGAAGGGCGAAGGTGAAAAACCCAAATAATAAACTTTTGTTCCTGTTCACCTTAAACTGGTTCATATCCAGATCTAAACCTGCTATAAACATGATATACAATAATCCAATTTTTGAGAATAGATCTATTGCCACATTTTGCTCCAGAAGTTTAAATCCGAAAGGGCCAATTACTATCCCGGAAATAATCAACACAATTATTCCGGGAACCTTAAGACGCCTGAAAAGTATGGGGGAAACAAGTATTATAAGCAGGATAAGTGAAAAAACCAATACGGGATTGCTCAGAGGAAGCTGAAATTCATGCGAAAGCACCTCAAGAAATTCCTTCATATCGAATAATGTAACTAATTAGTTCATTGAATCTTGAGAGCCTAATGGGCTAAAGTAATTCCCTAAAAAAAATTAGATTATATAAGCCTGGAAATGTTAAGTTGTTTTTTCTTTAACTCTAAGCAGTTCGGACTTTAGTCACTTTAAATACTGATCAGTATTTAAAATAATAACAGCCAGGACCGTACTTAATGATACAAACATACTGAGGAAATAGGATTCTCCTTCTATTATGGATTAAATTTTAATATTATATTACAATATGACCGCTTTTTTGTTAAATAAATTTTAATCCAAATTTTAAAAATTGAGTTGATATTCCAGAAATGAATGAGATTGAAATCTGGTGAGTTTAACTTTTATAATCAATCACTTCTGATTTGTGCAGATCTTTTATTAAAATTT
>JBDNHN010000037.1:0-5066 GCA_041688725.1 Gillisia sp. | reverse complement strand
GGTAACATCGGCATCGGTTTGTTTAAATATAGCGTGTTCCTCACTTGCAAGGGTCAAATCGCAAACTACGTGCAAACTGTGGCCTCCGCCAACTGCCCACCCGGGAACTACAGCAATAACAACCTTCGGCATAAAACGGATCAGTCGCTGAACTTCCAGTATATTCAGCCGGTGCATCCCGTCTTCTCCCACATATCCCTTATGGCCTCTGGCTTTTTGATCTCCGCCGCTGCAAAACGAATAAATTCCGTCTTTGGTTGAAGGCCCTTCAGCCGACAAAAGTACAACGCCTATTGAAGTATCTTCCTGTGCATCGTAAAAAGCATCGAATAATTCACTGGTAGTTTTGGGCCTGAACGCATTGCGCACATCTGGCCTGTTAAATGCAATTCTCGCTACTCCACCGGCTTTCTTATAAGTGATATCTTCATATTCCTTTGCGGTTTTCCAATCGATTTTATCCATCTGCTTTGTTTTTTGTAAAAATAGGATTTTTATTACAGATTTGATCGGTTTCAGGAATTTCACTGCCGGGAGAAATATCAATAATTTTGAATGGAGTCCAATAATTGCACAATTCTTGATATATTTGAAAAAACCGCACAAATGAAAAAAATAGGGCTTTTATTCATTTTTATACTTTCCTCCTATTTGGGAACCGCACAGGAAATTCCCACTGTTGTCCGGTCCTCTTCTGAATTTATAATCAAACGGCTTGAGATAACACCTTCCCTGACCAACCTGGCTCCAGAAATACCAAATACAGGAAAATTTCGGATAAGAACGGTGAATTTTGATAAGGAAATTGAACGCAATGAAGTGAATATTTATGAGATGATGGCAATGGAGGAGCGAATGAAATCGCGAACTGTGGAACTCGCCCCGCCGGTATATGTACCCAAAGAAAGAGAGACTTTTTCTATTTCCCGAAATAACAACATTAATGCCTCGCCAAGGTTTTACAACCAAACTTTTAGTCCTGAACTTCCTTCAAGAGGTACCAGGAATTCGGTTTATAAAGATGCTTCAGAAACCACCGGCTCTGCTTACCTTAGAAGTTATTCGCCTTTTTACAGGCAAAGCAATTACTACAACTAATCCTTTTTTAAATAAATTCCTTCTTCTTTAATATCTATCAGGCGTTGTTTATATAAGGTTCCAATAGCCTTTTTAAAGCTTTTCTTGCTCATTTGAAGAATTCGTTGAACTTCCTGTGGGGAAGATTTATCGGTAAGCTTTAAACAGCCCCCCTTCAATTCAATTTCATTCAGGATATCCTGGGCATTCGGCTCAATGCTTCTATAACCGGGGCGTTGCAGGGTGATGTCAATTTTCCCGTCCGGACGGGTTTTCTTCACCCAGGCCTTTAATCGGTCACCGGGCTGCAGATCCTGAAATATATCGTCTTTAAAGATCAATCCCTGATGAATTTCATTTACAATTACATTCATTCCCAGATCTGTAGGATTGGCTACAATTATACTTACTTCTTGAAAAGGTTCCACCGTAATATCGCTATTGTCCAGAAAAGCATTGGTTTTGCTGGAACCAACCAGCCTGCCGCTTTCCTCATCCAAATAACAGAAAACAAGATACCAGCTGCCCTTGCGCATTTTGGAAGCCATTTCCCTGTAAGGCACAAAAAGGTGTTTCTCCAGTCCCCAATCTAAAAATGCGCCAATATCAGAAAGTTCAACACACTTGAGATATGAGAATTCATCTAATTTAACATAGGGTTTTAAGGTAGTGGCTACAGGCCGTTCCTGATGATCCAGATACACAAATACCTCTATTTCATCTTCTAAACTGAAAGTTTCAGGTTTGTATTTATTAGGCAACAAAACCTCGTCACCTTCTTCGTTTCGTAAAAACAATCCGGGTTCGGTATCGCGATCTATAATTAATGTGTGGTATTCACCAATTCCAAGCATAACTTTATTTTAAAATGCAAAGATACTTTTATTTAACCGGTTTTTATAGAAATCAAAAAATCCACTTCTCATCCCTGAGAAACGGATTTTCTTAAACTTTTTTATTTAGGATCTCAATTAAATTGATCCTCCTTTTTAAAGTGTTTTGCCAATAGATAATAAACTATGGGCCGATATTTATTCCTGTTGGATTTTCCGTATTTTTCAAGGACGGAATTCAGAGCAGTATCAAGCTTTTCATCGTCTTTTAAACCCAGTTTTTTAATTAGAAAATTTTTCTTAACGGTTTCCAGTTCAGACGCGGAAGAACCTGAAATTGTTTCTGCGTCCCTGTTAAAAATGCTGGGACCACAAGCTTTGGTCACCTTTCTTAACAAATCTACATCCAAATCTTTTCCAATTTTTTCTTTAAAGTCCAAGATATATTTCTCGACTTTTTCTTCTGTTTTTGTTGCCATATCTACTTAATTTTAAGATTCCCCTTAAAATTAATAAAAGGACATAAGAAATATGAGAATTAAATGTTAAGATTTCATATAATTAAAGTATTCCAACAGCACCTCATCATTTATTTTTCGTGGAGTAAATATTTCCAATAATTTTGGCCTTTCTGAAGTATTAAAAAACCCTTTTAGTACTTCTGACAGCTCTTTTGAAGTTTTTGCTGAAACATATTCAAAGCTATGCATCTCGCATAATGGTTTTGCATTCAACTGATGAATGGTTTCAAAATATGTATCAAAATTCTCAGTATTCTTATTTCCCGGTAAGATCCTGAAAATTCCGCCTCCTTCATTATTGAGCACGATTATCCTGAAATTTGAAGGAATATAATTGTTCCAAAGCCCGTTGCTGTCATAAAAAAGGCTCAGATCACCACAAATAACCAAGGTTGGTTCCCTGTTTATTACAGCAGCTCCTGCCGCAGTAGAAATGCTGCCATCTATCCCGCTGGTGCCACGATTGCAGAATATTTTCTGGGAGGCATCCCAATTAAAAAGCTGGGCATATCTTACGGTAGAACTATTTCCCAACTGCACATTGAAGTTTTTAGGCACGGCCGGGACAATGGCCTGCATGACTTTAAAATCTGAATACGGGATTTCATCTACATACAATTCGTGTCGCCCTTCCAGTTTTTCCCTGATATTTTTCCAATGAACCCCATAATCGCTGTTTGTCTGTTTTAAAAGTGGCATTAAAACCTTTAAAAAGGAATTAGGTGAAGTTTCAAAATGCTTATTCAAACAAAAAAAAGTGTTGTAAGCCTTTTTCGGATCTATATGCCAATGCTGTTTTGGCTGATAATCCCTTAAAAAAGCTTTTATTTTTTTTGAGACGATCATCCCTCCAAAAGTGAGCAAAATGTCCGGCTGCAAAAGTTCAAATTGTTCCTTAGGCTTGGAAACTTTTTCTATTGGGCCTATCAAAGTATCTATTTGGGGAAAAAATTCCGGATGATGCAAATTTGAAGTGGTTTCGGTAAGTACCAAAACAGAATCGTCTTTGCCCAAAGCATCCAGAAACACTTGTTCTACCGTATTGGGCTGGGCAACTCCTACAATGATCATCTTTCGCTTGGACTGATTCCAGAGATTGGCATAGGCCCGCAATTCATTTTCAGTGTAAACCCGCTCCCGGATTTCAGGTAAAATTTGCAGCGGGTTTGCCAAATTGGTTTCAGTAATTTCATATAAAGGTTCATAGAACGGAGCATTAATATGAACAGGCCCCTTTTGTTCTATGGCTTTATTTAGAGCCAAATTGATTTCCCGCTCATTGTGCTTTTGAGACTCAAATTGTTTTTTTTGAAGGTTTTTATTTGAAGAATCGGCTTCTTCCAACACTTCTGAATATAAATTGGCAGAATACAAAATATGATTCTCAAATACATCTTTCTGTCGGATAGTTTGTCCGTCACCAATATCAATTCGCTCAATTGGTCGGTCTGCCGAGATAATTACCAGGGGAATGTCACTGTAATAAGCTTCGGCTATGGCCGGATAATAATTCAATAAAGCCGATCCGGAACTGCAAACCAGCGCTACCGGCTGTTGAAGTTGTTGTGCCATCCCAAGAGCAAAAAATGCCGCACATCGCTCATCTACTATGCTATAGGCTGTGATTTCCGGATGATGAGTAAACCCAATAATCAATGGTGCGTTTCTGGAACCGGGGGAAATTACAACGTGATTAACGTTTTTAGCAACACAAAGAGCTACTATAGATTGGGCAAGCGGAATTTTAGAATATTTCACACATTTAATGTTTTCGACTAATTAGTCAATTATTTCAAACTTCACGAGGGTTTTTAGACCTCACAGGTTTTAAAAACCTGTGAGGTCTGATTTACTTTTTTATCAAATCACTTTCAAAATTACGATTTCGAAAAGATTTTCAATTGACTTTTGGAGCTTATTTAAAAAGCACTCTTTTCATGGTTTGCGCCTTGTTTGAGGTTTCCTCCCATTCTGCCACAGGATTGGAATCTTTTGTAATTCCGCCCCCAACAAAAAGCACAGCTTTGTTATCTTCCAGTTTCATGCATCTCAAATTCACGAACAAAGCCGAAGTTTTTGTAATGCTTACATAGGCCTGATTTTCCCTGTTTTTACGGTTGCCGCTTCGTTGCAAGGTTTTCTTTAGGTTCAGTTCCCCTAAAAATCCAGAATAAAATTCCCTGTTGTAATTTTCATTTTCCAGAATGAATTTTTTTGCAGCCCCTTTCGGAAGTCCACATACGGCAGGCGTGGGATGGATGGCAGATATTAATTTTTCCGGCGTCAAGACTCGGAATTCTGCGTCCCTACCGGGAATTTGGAATTTGGAATTTAAATTACCCGTTATATCCGTTTTTAAATGAAGTACATTCCCGGCCCTGGCAGTATACGGAGATGTTATTTCGATTTTTTCGGAGATAGGTTTTAAATATTCCAGGATAGAATCGGTTACTAATTGTTGTTCTTCTTTTTCCTTTTCACCCCAATTCACGTCTAGAGTTCCCTCATATTTTTGAGTGCCGGCCAAGGACATGGTTTTAAAACGGTTTCTCTCCAACCCGAGCAAGGTTTCGGGAGTTGCGCCCAACCATAAACCAACTTTTGGATGATACCAGATATATGCGAAAGCCTCGGG
>JBDNHN010000291.1:0-2207 GCA_041688725.1 Gillisia sp. | reverse complement strand
TCATTTTCCGCACTTAGTTTCTCGCAGGAGAAAGAAGTTTCAGCAAATGCTGTGCAACCTGCTGCAGAAGTTACCGATGCTCCGGGGTCAGCTCTAGGTGATCCTGTAAACGGAAAATCTTTATTTAATTCGCTTTGTGCCGCTTGCCATAAGCCGTATTCCAAATCTATTGGACCGGCATTAAATGGTGTGACCGAAAGGCGAAGTACAGAGTGGATAAAATCATGGATTCAGAATTCATCGGCAGTAATTGCTTCAGGAGATTCTGAGGCAGTTTCAATTTTCGAAGAATTCAACAAAATGCCTATGCCTGCATTCCCGCAATTATCAGATGCGGAAATTGGAGATATCTTAGCTTATGTTGAAACTCCTAAACCGGAACCACAAGTAGCTGCGGTTCCTGTTGCTCAAGCTGGTGGTACTTCTGAAGGTGTGGTTTCAAGTAATATCATCTTAGGGATTTTGGCTTTTGTGTTATTAATGCTGTTGGTAATATTATTTCTTGTCAATAGAACTCTTAAGAAATTTGCAGTCGCAAGTGGAGTAGAATTACCTGAAAAAGAAAAAAGAACACCTCTCTGGAAGTCTTTTGTACAAAATCAATTTTTGGTATTGGTCACCTCTATAATATTATTGCTTGGGAGTGCTTATTTTATATATGGTTTTTTCATGCAAGTTGGGATAGATCAGGGATATCAGCCTATTCAACCTATTCATTATTCGCATTTAATTCACGCTGGTGACAATCAGGTAGATTGTAAATATTGCCATTCCTCGGCCAGAACATCAAAACAAGCCGGTATTCCTTCATTGAATGTATGTATGAACTGCCATAAGTCTATTGGGGAAGTTGCGGTAGCAACAGCAACCGAAGAATATTCAAAAGAATTTTACGATAAAGAAATTGCCAAGTTATATGATGCAGTAGGTTGGGATCCTGCTACACTCACTTATACCGGGGAAACCAAACCTGTAAAATGGATAAGGATCCACAACCTGCCAGACTTTGCATACTTTAATCACTCTCAGCACGTAACTGTAGCCGGGGTTGCTTGTCAAACCTGTCACGGTCCTATTCAGGAAATGGAAATTGTATCTCAAAATGCTCCATTAACAATGGGCTGGTGTATAAATTGTCACCGTGAAACTAACGTGAATATCGCCGGAAATGAATATTACCAAAAGATCCACGAAGAGCTGTCTAAAAAATATGGAGTTGAAGATTTGACAGCCGCCCAATTGGGTGGACTCGAATGTGCAAAATGCCACTATTAAAAAAAATATATTTCCTGCAAACGCGGGTATTTAATTACGAAAGTTAAAATCTAGATATATATGTCATCAAACAAGAAATACTGGAAAAGTGTTGAAGAACTGGATGAAAACAGTTCTATTGTTGAGAGACTCCAGCAAAAAGAATTTGCAGAAGAAATTCCAACTGATGAATTTCTGGGGGATGAGGAATCCCTGAGTAGCTCATCAACTACCCGACGCGATTTTTTGAAATATGTTGGTTTTACAACTGCAGCTGCCTCTCTTGCCGCCTGTGAGGGACCGGTAATTAAATCTATTCCTTATGTAGTACAGCCAGAAAGGATTGTGCCGGGAGTAGCAAACTTCTATGCAACTACAATTGCAGATGGGTTCGATTTTGCTAGTGTTTTGGTTAAAACCCGTGAAGGACGTCCTATTAAAATTGAAAATAATATTCTTTCCACTTCAAAGGCAGGAGTAAATGCAAGGGTACACGCTTCAGTACTTTCATTATACGATGGAAAGCGCATAAAACGCCCAATGGCAAACGGACAAAACGTTTCTTGGGAAGTGTTTCATAAGCAGGTTGGTGATGCATTAAATACCGTTCAGGGAGAAACAGTTCTTTTGACACAAACCTTTGCCAGTCCTTCTACAACAAGGTTGATTAATGAGTTTTCAGCAAAATTCGGGAATGTACGCCACGTAGTGTACGATACAGTTTCTGAAGATGCTGCCCTAAATGCTTTTGAAGCCAAATTTGGAACAAGGGCTTTAGCTAATTACGATTTTTCCAAAGCTGAAACAATAGTTTCCATTGGTGCCGATTTCTTAGGAGATTGGAACGGTGGTGGTTTTGATGCGGGATACGCAAAAAGTCGTATTCCTGTGAATGGAAAAATGTCACGACATATCCAGTTTGAAGCAAATATGTCTCTGGCCGGTGCAAATGC
>JBDNHN010000290.1:0-3026 GCA_041688725.1 Gillisia sp. | reverse complement strand
GCCCCAATCATCGGTATAATAACGATAATGGGTACGAAGCACTAAAAACTCGTTGAGGTAATAATTCAGATTTGCGCCCAGAGCCAATTTATTTCTGGTATCCGGAAGGCGCTCCACATCGTCTGCAAGGTGGAATTCCTCTATGAAGGAATCTGCTATGTCCTTAAAATAAACCCGTTGAAAAGGCATGGAAAGCAATCCTTCCTGTCTCACCACATCTACCGAGATCAAAGCTTGGAATTTTTTAGATAAAATTTGAGAAAAACTCGCTCCCAGTGCATAGGAATTTCTTTTTTTATCATTAAACTCCGTGAATTGCGGATTGTAATTGGGATTCCCGGTGATACTATATTTGTTTATATTGAAATCATCTGAATTGTCACTCCTTAATTCAATTGGGTAGATCAACTTCCAGGTATCCATAAAGATATTTGTATTGATGGAAATCTCGGTATTTTTTTCATTAAAAAGACGGGTATAACTTCCGCCAAAACCAATAGAAAAATAATCGTATTCCGTTGCTGCGGAAAGTTTGCCTGTCCATATAGTATTTCTATCATCTGAACTATGGGAATAGCTCCCATTTAAACCTGCCCAAACATCTGCCGAGGAAGCTCCTGAGGAGGCCTGAAAAGGATTTGCGGGGTTTTTTGCATCAAAGGGATTGACGTTGCTGGAGGAAGCTGAAGTGTAGGCAGAGATTCCCGCATCTATTGTCAACACATCGTCTTCGTTTAAAGGCACGGAAACGATGAATGTCGGGGTGATATCTGTTAAATGTTCGTCTCCAATTCCACCGGAAACTGCCGCATTTTCGCCTTCTTGAATATAGTAACTGCTCAAAAATTCTATTTCTGTTTTTTCCAGCACCTTTTTCTTGTATGGTTGAGGTGTTTCCTGCTGCTCTTCCTGTGCAAAACCGGTACCGCCTAAAAATATAAGAAGCAGTAGAAAGGAGTAATTTTTTATTGAGGTTGCTTTGTTATAGCTCATGCTAAATTAGATTTCTTTTAAATTTTAATTACAACCACAGCCGCCACCTGTTTTTCCTCCAACAGCTCCGGAAGCAGATTCCCGGTAGGCGTGAAAACTGGTTTTGAACCGTTCTATGCTTCGAGGACTTAAAACCATATCGGGGTCACTTAAAGCTACTTTTTCATATTCTTTAACCACGGCACAAGACTGCAATGTGAAGAGAATGCATGCGAACCAAATTATTTTTTTCATTTGTTTTCTAATGTATGTTTCATTAAATGCTTACTCTGAGTGTGAATAATTGTTTAAGACGATATTTTTGGAAGTATGTAATTTGTTGTTTTCATCAACCAAAATACATCCTACCCCTTTCAATTGATTAATAAAATCCAGTCCTACATCTATGCCCATAACAAAAACGGAAGTCGCCAGTGCATCAGCTATTTCGGCAGAGGGACTTAATACGGTAGCGCTTATAATTCCTGTGGTGGGATATCCGGTTCTGGGGTCTATAATGTGAGAATAGCGCACATTGTCAAAACGCACAAATTTTTCGTAGTTTCCGGAAGTTACTATGGCCGAATTATCTATAGGCAGCCATGAGAAGGCTTTTTCTTTGTTCAACGGATTGGTAATTGCAACCATCCAGCTTTTTCCATCGGGTTGTTTCCCCCAGGTATTCATATCGCCGGAAGCGTTTATAATTCCAGCTTTTACGCCCTTCTCTACTAAAAGCGTTTTGGTTTTGTCTGCGGCATATCCTTTGCCGATGGCTCCAAAACCTATTTTCATTCCTTCTTTTGTCAGAAATACTGTGGATTCTTCTTTATTTAACCGGATGTTTTTATAGCCAATTTTTTCTACTGATTTTTTAATGGCTTCTTCCGAAGGTTTTCCGGTCATTGAACCGTCAAATTTCCAAATTTTGTCCATTGAAGCATAACTGATATCAAATGCGCCATCGGTGAGTTTTGAAATTTTAAGGGCGCGTTCTATTAGATCAAAAAGTTCTTTATCTACTTTAACTTCCTGAATTCCCGCATTTTTATTGATCGCGGAAGTTTGGGAATTAGGGTCCCAGGAAGATATAAGTTTCTCGATCCTGCTGATTTCCGAAATAGCCATTTCAAGAAAGACATCAGCTTCCAATTGATTTTCTGCCACAACCGTAAAGTCAAAACGGCTTCCCATCAATTTAGTAGTTTTATGGAAAGTTTGCTGCGCCTGAAGAACACTACTGAGAATCAGGAAAAGGGAGACTAAAAATTTGTTCATTATTTGCTTTTTTCAAAGGCTTTAAGCTGTGCTATGTATTCTGTTGGAGTAACCTTTTTGTAACCTGTTTCTCCAAGAACTTTTCCATCACTATTGAGCACTACTACAAAAGGGAAGTATCCTGAGGGATTGTATTTTTCGGCTAATAGGGTGTTTCTTTGTATTTGTTCTGAATCGAGTTGATTTGCTTTTTTTCTTGGAAAATCGGCTTTGAGCATTACAAAATGTGATTTTGAAAATTCTTTAAAAATATCTGTGCTCCATATTTCACGGTCTAACTTTATGCAGGGACCACACCAGTCTGAACCCTGAAAGACCAATACAATATTTTGATTTTTTTTCGACGCCAAAATCTTGGCTTCTTCAAAATTAGTAGTCCAATCCTGGGCAAAAATCGCGGTTGAACTCAGCAGAAATAATATTACAAAGGATATTCTTTTCATTATTTTTTAAATTTAACAGTTTAAAATGAGTATTGTTTTTATTGCTTTTAGAAGGTTATTAACTTCAAAAAAATGAATGGGTTGGCATCATTTAATATTAACGTCATTCCTTTTGATTTATTTAGTATATTCTCATTAGTATTAAATAATTCGAAATAATTACAAGCCTAATTTATATTTTTTTGTTAAATTGATATAAGAAGTACATTGTCAGACAGTTGGTATTTGTATTTCATTGTTAAAAGAATTTTATATTAAAGCAAATAGTGTGCTTCCGAATATTTCGGAAGCACACTATTAAAACTTTTTCTAAATATAAAAGCCTGCCTCAAT
>JBDNHN010000289.1:0-4396 GCA_041688725.1 Gillisia sp. | reverse complement strand
GTATTATTGATTGAAAATGGACTTTACTTGCAATATGTAGATAGAGCAGGAAGATATGAAAAAATAGGAAAAGAATACTTTGAAAAATGTAAGGATAGAATAGCCTAATTGCATATAACTAGGGATAAGATGAATATAACCTGCGTTTATCCCTCTATGGAAGCATAAATAAACGGCCACACTAACCGCCACGGTTAAAAATTAATACAGCCACATTAACCGCCACGGTTAATGTGGTTTTTTATTATCAATAATTCTCCACAACTCCCGATAATTCCCTTTTCATAGCCATAACAGTTAGGCACTTTCCTTTATTCCTTCCTTTTTTGATTCCTCACCTGGTATTAACTATTATAATCAAAGTTAATCAGTCCTCACCGCTCCTGTTCCAACATTCAAAATGCACCAAAACAAGCACCCCATATTTGCCATTCAAGAGTAATAAGTTCTTTAACATTTTGATTAAATGGCCGATAATAAAGTGAGCATATCATCAGTATTGAAGCGCAATCTAAAGTCAGGGAAAGAGTATAATAAACTTATCCCGCAAGTAGAATGCAGCCGTACCAACCTTGGTTCAGGCGATACCTTCCATACGACCGATGAAATGCAAAAGTGGATTGAAAAATACGCTTTTCAAACTAATAAGTTATCACCCAAATTAAAAGGCCGGGGGTTGGCAGAAACCGTAACGAATGTATATGGTTTTCTGTACAACCACATTCAGTACGAGCAAGATGGGGCTTTACAACAGTTGAGAAGCCCTGCTTGTACTTGGAAGCAACGCAATTCCGGAGTTGACTGTAAATCTTATTCTGTATTTGCCAGTAGTGTTTTATCCAATTTAGGAATTAAACACTTTATAAGGCAGATCAGACAGCCCAATTTTTACCCGGAAGAATTTACCCACGTATATATCGTGGTCCCCGTTGATCAAAGCATTGTTAATTATAAAGAAAACACGCCAACGTATGTACTGGATGCTACAAAGCACCAAAACACGGAAGGCAATTATATAGAAAAAGTAGATATTCCAATGGTAAATTTAAAACATGTAGGTCTAAATGCTCCACAAAGTGAGGGATCATTAAATCTCACAAAAAATTTCGATGAATTTTCCCATCATTTGATTGAAAAGGGAATTCCGGTTTTAACGGTAAATGCTATGCGTTCTCGAGTAAGCGAATTTACCACTATGGGGAAAGACCCCACTTTTAAAATTGTAGATAAAGGAATTATAATTCAAGGACAATTATTCGTTTTAAATTTTCCTGAGGAAGAAGGATATGAAGAAGGACTTGGATTTGTTGTAACCGGAGCCGCAGCTATGACTGCGGGAAAGGCTATAATGAAAATGTTACCTAAGGATTTTATAGGAAACACTTTTGGGGCCGTATTTGCCAATGGATTTAATTTGAGTTGTTGGGGATCAGCTATGAGTCCTTCCGAAGCAAAAAAAGTTATAGGAACTTCCATTCAACCGTTTTTTGAATACTGTTTTGATAAAGTTCAGAAAGGAAAGGAAGTCGAGAAGTATTTGAACTTGGCGATGGAAGGAGCATATAAATTTAACTACATCTTTCCAAAGATTTCAAAGATTTCAAAATACGCCAAATGTAGCCGAGAAGGTTGGGCCGTTATTGGTGAATTTTCCACTATGATAGTGGATCACATCAAAACGCTCTTAGATAATTTGGAAAAAACATATTCGTTTCAAAGACGAAATGTTTCCACACCGGAAGAATTCACTATTCCCAAAAATATGACAGGAGATGGAAACCCATACTCCATAAAAGGCCCAAACCCTGTAACCTATCCTGTCATTAGTAACCTGAGAAGTAAAGGGATTGTGGCCCAGGTTACAAATGCTGCAAAAAATTACCAGGCACAACCTAATAACAATTACCAGGCGCAACCTGCCAACACTAATGCAAATTTGAATGATCCTAACGCTAAAAAAAGCAATACAGGATTGATCATAGGGGGTGTGGCCCTGGCAAGCCTGCCATTTTTATTTATGATGAAAAGTAAATCAAACAAGTAATGAAAAGCACCTGGTACAATATCCTATTGTCAAAGCTTCAGATATCTGGAAATGGTTCTGTAAGCAACTTCCTAACCGAAACCGTTATGAACGGTTTAATTAAAGGTGAAGTTCAGGGTAATAGCTTGGATAGTGCTGTTTCGGATGATGTTAGTTTATGGTTTACCGAAAAATTCAATCCCTGGTTTGCAGAGTTGTCAACCCCTTTGGGATCAGCAACCGATAAGAGCGAATTAGTATCAGTTGAGTACTATCAGGGGATCAATGATGTTGTTTCAGCATTAAACGTATGTCGTTCATATTACGACGTGCAAGGAGATCAGGAGATCATTACAAGCCTTGCAACAGTCGCTTATTTACAAGCATTGATTTGCGAAGAAATATCCAAAGAAATTATTACCGCTTACGAAAGATCAATAGGTGTAACTAACGATTTTTCAGGCAAAGTAGATACATATACAAATGCTTCTGATTATTTGGGAACAACCCCGGAAGTCTTTGTATGGCCTGAAAATACGGTGATATCGTATCATCAAAAATTCCAAAATATGAAAGATAATGAAGTAGTACTCAACCAGGAAAGAACACATGGAACAAGGCAGTATTTACCGTGGGTATTTACCGCTGCATTTGGGTTAATAGCTTGGAGCGCAGCAGCCGCAAAAAAATCATAACAATTAACCGCAGCAACGGGTAATCAATTAATCACTTAATCTATTTTAAATTATGAAGTTCGGAAAAATTACAGCCGAGAATGTTAGTTACAATGCCCTCTCATTGGGTGGTGCTATCGCAGGTGGAGCTTTATCCAATGGGCTAATGACTTTTGTACCGGCTGAGCAAGTTTTACTCGCTCGTAGTGGTATAGCAGTAGTTGGTCTTGCAGGTGCGGCATCCATAAAGGGGAAAACAAGTGCAGACAACCTAGTAAAAGGCGCCCTTTTAGGGTTGTCTATTGCCCAGGGAGTTGCATTAGTAAAAAAATACGCAGGAGATCAGATCACGATTGACGAAAACTCAACAGCTTCGCAAAAGTTTGTTGCAGGAGCAGTAGGTCTTGGTTGTCCAAATGACAATGTAGGATCATACCCTGCCCTTGCATCACCCGTAATCAACTTCCCTGCATTAGAACCTTCTTCTCCCGGGTACGGTCAATCAGATGAAATAGATGTAACCGCATTTTAGAGTAAAAAGCTTTTACCAGGATAAAAAAATCCTAAAAAAAATCAATTAAAATTTAACGAGTAAGTAAGATGAAAAACAGAGATAAAATTATCAAAGCATTAGGTTTTGTAATAGCAGTTAGTAACGCTTTTTCAAGTGAATTGGCACAACTTTTAACCCCATTGAATGGGGAAATTGGCGCACGTCTGACACGCCACACAGTATATGTCCGTAAGGATGCATCAAACGCTTCCTCAGCTTGGAAGGTAATTAATGAAAACACCAAAAAAGTTGATGGTGTATCTTCAATTTCCGAAACGAAATTGCCTAAGAATCAAGCAATCGTGTTTGATAGAATTGCTCTTGGTTATGCAGAAGGCGCATCAGCAGGTAAAGAAGGTTCATTGGATTACTCAACAGCCCTTGTTCCTGCCATATTGAGAAATGCAAATTTGGTAATCACCCAAAACGGACGAGAAGTTTTAGACCTGCCAGTTGCCGACTTGGTAAAAGGACAGTCAACTAATACTTCCGGTGATATGTACCACGATTTGGAAGGATTCAGTTACCTGGTAGATGATCAGCCTATGGAATGGGTTTTACGCTTCCCTGAAGGAACAACCTTTACGCCTACTGCCACTATGTTCAATTACATTGAAATTAGACTGCAAGGATTCAAAACTACAAGAAAACAATAGTTCATACAGTAACAATGTAGTTTGTGAACATTTAATAAAAAGCCCTAACCCGAGTGGGTTAGGGCTTTTTTTTTCTCTTATCGCAAGCAACTACTATAAAACATATTAAGATGAAAAAAATACTTTGGAAAACGCTAAACATAAGTTTTGCGGCCACAGATAGCTTAGCTGAAAAATCTATAACACTTGAAACAGGGGAACGCATTTTTGCAGCCGTAGCAACAAGCATTGTACCAACGCAATTAATTGATTTGGGCTTGTTTGAGAACGGAAACGAGGTCTCAGCACCAACAGCTTTGGAATTTTGGAAAAAGAGCAATGCAGGTCAATATTTGGACGGATTCAAGCCGATTGAATACAAAGGAGGATCAGAGCTTTCTGTACGATTATCAACTAAGGTAGCTTTAGTTACTGCCATTGACGTGCAGGTAGTGTTCGGAATAATCAAACAAGATAAATAATGCTAAAGGCAACTTTGGGCTTCCGAAAG
>JBDNHN010000288.1:0-5071 GCA_041688725.1 Gillisia sp. | reverse complement strand
AGATAATGACAGCAGCGACGCCACTATCTCCTGTTGAATAGTCGCTGGACTATTAACGAAAAAATCCCTAAAATCTGAAGGTATCATATCTATATAGTTTTACACAAATATAAGACATATTCATCTTAGAACACAGCTTTTATTTTATAACTGTTTAACATTAAATTTTATTTACCATGAAAAAACTTACTCTAATTTTTGCAGTAGCTATGATTGCATTAACATCTAAAACTTTTGCACAACAAGAATCTACAGATGTCGCCACTTCAACAGCAACCGTCATCACCCCGATAAGCCTTACTAATGTCTCAGGCATTGATTTTGGTACAATAGCGGTTGATGCTACTCTCCCAGGTACGGTAGTGATAGCGTCTGATGGAAACTATTCTACAACCGGCGATGTTACTGTGACTGCTGACTCTACCCCTGCTCCTGCAACATTTACGGTTAGCGGAGAGGATACCTACGCTTATACAATAGTTCTTCCAACCGAACCTATCATTCTAACTGACGGAGCAACAACAGAGAGCACCATGAATTTGAATGCTATCACATCAAACGCTTCAGGTTCGATAGGATCTTCTGCAGAAACGTTTAATGTTGGAGGTACTTTAAATGTGGCTAGTGGCCAGGCTGCAGGTTCATATACAAATACACTAGATTTAAGCGTTACTGTTTATTATAATTAATAATCTACCCCTACTACTAAGAAGGTGTTTCATAAAATTATGGAACACCTTTTTTTAATTAATAAAAACAGTTTAGAGTATGAAGAATTCTATATTCACTCTTGGACTTTTTCTTTATTCCTTACAATTATTCTCCCAGGGAAACTTAGTTGTTTATCCAAAGAGAATTGAATTTGATAATCTTCGGGATCGGGTTAAGACAGTAAGTTTAACCAATACTGGAAGTGACACAACTAGCTATAGGATATTCTTTTCTCAAATAAGAATGACTTCCAATGGTGAAATGCAAGAAATTAAGGAGCCGGATCCAGGACAAAATTTTGCGGATAAATATGTCAGGTTTTTCCCACGTCACATCACTATTGCTCCAAAAAAATCACAGCTAGTAAAACTACAGCTCATAAGAACCGGAGACCTTAAAGACGGAGAATACCGGTCTCATTTAGTTTTCCAAGCACAACTTAAAAATTATTCCCAGAAGCCAGCTGAAAAGGTTAAAGCCAATCAAATAAATATCAACATTAAGCCATTATTTGGTTTAGGTATTCCCGTAATTATAAAAAAGGGCACTCCGGAAATCACTGTAGAACTTAGTAAGCTTGCTGTAAAGAAAGAAGGCGGACACCATTTTTTATCCCTTGATGTTTCCCGGAAAGGGAATATGTCTCCTTACGGGATTTTTGAAGTGAATTATTTTTCACCATCCGGCGAAAAGACTAAAGTAGCCAGAATAATGGGGATATCTGTATATATACCAACTCAGAGATTAAAATTAAAGTTAAGGCTTCTAGATTCTAAAAAAATCGACTATAATCAGGGTAGATTAATAGTAAGTTATACATCAATGCCGCCTGAAACCATTTCCTATGCAGAAAATGAAATAAAGCTATAATCTATCAATTTTGGAAAAATCTCTTCTGCTATTTGTTATTTTCTTCTGGATTTCTACAGGTAAGGGATTGGCACAGAAAATTTGGGTTCATCAAAATCAGGACCTTAAATTTGGGCAATTTATAATAGATCAGGGCTCAAGCGCCCAATTAAAGATTTCTGCTGATGGTCAAAGAAAGGCTTTGTCGGGTATTTATTTAATGCCGGGAAATTTTCATCCTGCAGCATTTACAATTTCTACTGATAGCCATACTCCCATAAAGGTCAAAGTAGAAAGTGAATCACGAGGAATGATTAATGGAGCTGGAGAAAACATAATCCTTACTCCAGAGACTAGCTTCACGGAGTTTTGGGTAATTCAGCAAGGCTTTCCTGTCCAGGTATATATAGGGGGAACCCTGGATATTTTAGATAGTCAAGTCACAGGAAATTTTTCTGCTGACATAGTAATAAAAGTGTCCTTATATAATGATTAATGAAAGGAAGTATCAAGGATTATATTATAAAAGAAATGGAGCGGGATTAAGGAGGCTTCTCTTTAGCTACTTATTATTAGAAATTTTTCTATGTTTTTATACAAAAACCTATGCCCATATACAGAACGATTGTGATGAAGTACTTTTTTCTCTTAGCGTAGAATATTTAGGAAAAACAGAGATGCCCACTTTAGTTTGTGGAGATAATATATACATATCTATTAATTCTCTTTTTGATTTTCTGGAAATCAGGTATTTTCCTTCCAAAGATTTTTCACAGCTAGAAGGTTACTTTGTAAATAAGAGTAATAATTTTATTATAGATCAAACCCAAGGTATAATCACATATAAGAAAATAAAATTTCCAGTAAAAGCTAAGGATTTTTTAATATCGAATAAAAATTTATTTATTCGCCTTCATTACTTAGAAAAAATATTTGGATTAAATGTTCAATCAAGATTTTATGACCTTTCGTTATCCCTTGAGTCTGATCTAGAACTACCGGCTGTAATAGCTGCCAGGAGGGAAGAAATACGAAATAATATTAACCGGTTCAAACAGGAAATCAAATCAGATAAGATAATTCCAAGGCAAAAATCTTTTATTGACCTGGGAAATATTAATTACAGAATCCAGACCAGTCAACGAAACGGAGATAATAATTATAATATTTTTTCGCTTGGAGCGGGAGGGATTGTCGCTTTTGGAGAATTTTTGGCTAGTGTGAATTACAATTCGGCATTACCCCTTTCTAATAAACATGTCTTTTACAGGTGGCGGCATGTTAATAACAATAACAAAGTCATAAGACAGGTAAAACTAGGTAGGATTACCACTCCTTCAATTGCAAGTATTTTCAACCCTATGACAGGAGTGGAATTAACAAATGCACCTACATATAACCGTAAAAGTTTTGGAACTTATAAGTTGAGTGATTTTACTGAACCAGGTTGGGTAGTTGAACTTTACATTAATAATATTCTTGCTGATTATGCTAAAGCTGATTCTGCCGGGTTCTATTCGTTCGACGTCCCCATGGTTTATGGGAGTACAGAAATAATAATAAAAACCTATGGTCCCTGGGGAGAAGAAAAAGTGATAAAGCGACGTTTTAAAACCCCCGAGACTTTTTTACCGAAAAATGAGTTAGAATATGCGATCACTGCTGCTAAGGTAGGAGATTCAATTCACTCTGATTTTGCACAATTACGGGTAAATTATGGGCTTTCATCTGCAATCACCATAGGTGGAGGCTTTGAGTACCTTTCTTCCAACGACCAAGCTGCTGTTCCTTATTTAAATTCTTATTTTAGATTAGGCTCTAATATGCACTTTTACTCGGAGTATTCCTATGGCCTTGGTTTTAAAAGCTCTTTCCGTTATACCTCAAATTCTCGTTTGAATATCAATATTGACTATACGAAATACAGAAAGGACCAGAATATAGTTAAGTACAGTTATGATGAAAAACGGGAATTAAAATTATCATACCCCTTTTCTAATAATATTTTTAGAGGGACTACCAGTTTTAATTTTCGGCAACAGATTAGTGGAAAGAGCAAATTTTCCAATATCGAGTTGATTTTTTCCGGGTCTATAGGAGGAATTGATACTAATATAAACACGCGTGCTTTTTTAACAGGACATAATGATCTTTTAATTTTGAGCGATCTCTCATTTTATTTAAAGCCTTTTGAGAAACTAACAATCGTACCTCAAGTGGTTTTTGAGTACGGATCTAACAGGATTACTTCTCTTCGTACTGAAATAAGGGCTGACATATTCCATAATGGATATTTGAATGTTTCATATGATCAAAATTTAAAGTTTGACCAAAAATATATCCAAATTGGATTTCGATATGATTTACCTTTTGCAAATTTGGGTTTATCGGCTAATTATTTTGATAAAAAATTTGGATTCACCCAATCCCTATCCGGAGGGATAACTAAATATCCGGAAAGAGGAGTCCGTTTTACGCAAAATACAGTATTGAATCAGTCAGGTGTAGTTTTTAAAGGTTTTCTAGATATAAATTATAATAATAAAAAAGATCCTTTAGAACCGGAAGTGCCTGGCTTGTCCATTAAATTAATTGAGGGGGGAGGAATAAAAGAAACCATGAGCGATGGAGGGGTGCTCTATACGGGCTTGAGACCTTATAGTAAACATTATTTTAGAATTAAGGTAAATAAGTTTGAGAGTATCTCCTGGAGGATACACAATAAAACTATAGAAATAGAGCTTAACCCAAACCAAAGCAGGGTAGTATTTATTCCAATAGAAGTCGTTGGTGAGGTGGGTGGGTTTGTTTATTTAAATAAGATAGAAGATGGAAATGAAGCTGGGGGTATAGAACTTAGTATCTACAATGAAAATAATCAGTTAATAAAGCAGATAAGATCAGAATCGGATGGTTATTTTAGTTATCTGGGATTGAAAAATGGTAATTATACAATTGAAATTGGTTCAAATGGAGAGACAGACCCAACTTATAAATTAAAAGCTCCCATACATTTTTCCATACAAAATGAAAGTGAAGGAGCTTTAATTGACAATTTGGAAATAGTTTTGAAATAGTCCCTCCTTTTTGACACTTACCAAGAATTGTAACCGCCGCGGTTAGTTCGCCGTTTTTTATCGGTTTTATTCAATATTTTGAACCGTTTAGGCGATAATGCGTTGTTTATTTCAGCTTTGAACCATGAAAATATTGAAAAATTAAAAAAGAAGGTCTACGAAGCAGTGAGGCAAATCCCTCCGTATAACAGTTTCCTTTACCCGGAATATTATGCTTATGTTGATGAAGAAAAAGACGTAGAATTATTATTTTATATGCTCCTAAGTTTACTGCCAATTATGAACTAAAATAAGCTTTTTAAATTTGGGAATGGGGTAGTAATTAGGGTTTACGGGATCATTTGGATATAATGCCATTAAAATGGCTTTGTAAGCCCGGATTAAGACAGTTCCTGGCATCCAATGACTTTTTATTCCAACCGTAAGGCGTTAGT
>JBDNHN010000036.1:0-3280 GCA_041688725.1 Gillisia sp. | reverse complement strand
GGCCATGCCCCCCAATACCTTCAATTACTTTTGTCGGAGGAAAATTGGTCAGAAATTTTTTAATGCGTTGCGCAGTTTCTATTTCTTCTCCTGATAATTCAGGATGTTGATGCAATTCTTTTCTTAATGCTTTTATCTTTTTCAGCATTGCACTTGTAAATTTTTATTTGGTTTAAAAAGGCCTGCTAAAATACAGTTTTTTCGAAGCTTTTTGTGTTTTTGGTCGGGGGAAAACTTTGCATTTATTTGCCCAACACAATCCTGGTTTTAAATTTTTTTAAAAAAATCTCAACCTTATTTGAGTTGTATTTTAAAAAAAAAACAAAATTGATTTTTGGTTGTTGCATAATTTTTTAGGCTGTTAACATTAAGTATATTCGTGATTCTATTTTTAATGAATCAAAATAAAAAATTAAAATATGAGACAAATATTAGTGCTTGGTGCCGGGAAATCTACCTCGGTACTTATACCATACTTATTGGAAATATCGGAAAAAGAAAACATACAACTTACTATTGGAGATCTTGATATTGAACAGGCCGAAAGGATTTATAGCGATCACGAAAGTTGTAATGTGATCTCTTTAGATATATCGAACAAAATTAGCAGGGAAAAGGCTATTGAGCAGGCGGATATTGTGATATCCATGCTCCCGGCCAGGTTCAATATGGAAGTTGCAAAAGATTGCATCAAATTTAAAAAATCCCTGGTATCCGCATCCTATGTAACCAAAGAAATGATGTCTTTGGACAAAGAGGTCAAGGAAAATGGACTTGTTTTTATGAACGAAATGGGATTAGATCCAGGAATTGACCATATGAGCGCAATGCAGGTCATAGACAGAATTCGTGACAAAGGTGGTAAAAAGTTGTTGTTCGAATCTTTTTGCGGGGGATTGGTAGCGCCGGAAAGCGATACCAACCTTTGGAATTATAAATTTACCTGGGAACCCAGAAATGTGGTGCTTTCCGGTCAATTTGGCGAGGCTGTATTTATTCAGGAAGGGAAATATAAAGCTATTCCCTATCAGAAGTTATTTAAAAGGACCGAATTTATTCAGGTAGATGGCTATGGGAAATTTGAAGCTTATGCCAACAGGAATTCCCTGGACTACCGAAGTATTTATGGGTTGGAAGATATTTTAACCCTTTACAGGGGAACTGTCAGAAGAGTTGGATTCAGCCGTGCATGGGATATGTTTGTTCAATTGGGGATGACCAGTGATGCTTATGAATTACAGGATACAAAAAACATGAGTTACAGGCAATTCGTCAATACGTTCCTTCCTTATTCCGCTTCAGATTCTGTCGAAATAAAGCTGCGCCATAACCTGAAGATCGATCAGGATGATATCATGTGGGATAAATTGCAGGAATTGGATCTGTTTAATGATGACAAGTTTATAGGAATTGAAAATGCAACTCCTGCACGGGCACTTCAAAAGATTTTATCTGATACCTGGACCCTTGCCGAAAATGATAAGGACATGATCGTAATGTATCACAGATTTGGCTACGAATTAAACGGTAAGAAAAAGCTAATTGAATCTTCTATGGTTAACATAGGAAAAGACCAAAGCCAAACAGCTATGTCAAAAACTGTTGGTTTGCCGGTAGCGATGGTAACTCTGGCTATTTTAAACGGAAAGGTATCTACCACCGGGGTACAAATTCCTATTAAAAAAGAAGTGTATGAGCCTATTTTAAAAGAAATGGAATCCTACGGAATTACTTTTGAAGAAAAAGAAACGGAATATATAGGATATAACCCTGAAGGGAGAGAAGGGAATTAAGTGAAAACCCCCTGAATTTCATTCATTTCAATAATAACTTTAAAAAATAAAAGGCTGCGGGTATTACCTACAGCCTTTTATTCTTTATTTCAGAATAAACAATAAATCTAATTCGAAAGGGTTTCCAATATTTCTTTAGATTCATCCTCTTTAACCCAATCATCCTGATCTGCGGTCCAGATCCCATAATTAACGGAAGCTGCAATAATTGAAATAACAGGGCTTAATAAAGCAAAAAAGGCAAATGGAAGATAATCTATTGTCGCTACCCCTAGAGTGAGCGCGGCAAAAGCGGCATCACCGGTCCATGGAACCAACATGCCAAACATTGTACCCCCGTCTTCCAGGCTTCTGGAGAGAACTCTTGACGAAACATTTTTCTTTCTGTATAAAGGTAAAAATGCTTCCCCGGGCATTAAAATGGACAGATATTGACTATTGCTGATCATAGTAGTAGCCAAACAACTTGTGATCGTTATAAAAACCAGGGAAACTGTATTGAAAACCAGCTTTTCAAGTCCGCCTATTAAAGCGCCAAGAATCCCCGTTTTAGCTATAATCTCGCCAAAGATCAGGGCGATGATTACAATTGAAATGGTATGCATCATATGCTCCATTCCGCCTCTGCCCGCAAATAATTTGGTGGTAAGTTCACTTCCGAAATCCAGATCCAGGCCCTGTACTAAACTCATAAGAATAGTAGGTACATCAAATTGGTGTTGAAATATTAATGCTACTATAATACTTATTACCGCTCCAATACTTATAGCTATTACCGGAGGAATTTTTTTTACTGCCAAAACAATGGTTACCAAGGGCACCAGCAACATAAAAGGAGATATAAAAAAGTGTTCCTGAATGGAAATTTTAAGGCTTTCAATTTGATCAATATGTATTTCCGTAAGATTGAAGCCCCTGCTTAAATAAGCATATATACATAGAGCAATGATCCAGGCTGGCAGGGTAGTGTAGACCATAGATTTAATATGGACAAATAAGGGAGTATTTGTCGCTGCGGCAGCCATATTTGTCGTGTCGGAAAAAGGTGACATTTTATCGCCAAAAAGAGCGCCGGACAAAATCATTCCTGCGGTGAGAGGTAGGGAAATCCCCATTCCCTGGGCAATTCCAATCATTGCTACTCCAATAGTTCCTATACAGGCATAGGCACTGCCCGTGAAATAGGAGACAATAGAACAGGAAATAAGTCCAACTACCAAAAAATAATTAGGATCTATAATATCCAAACCGTAGTAAATAATTGTGGGGATTATTCCTGAAGCGATCCACCCTCCAATTAAACATCCAATGACTAAAAGCATCACAACCACAAAGGCGCTTTTCCTGACACCATCTAAAATAAAATCGTTGATGTCTTCTAAAGTATAACCCACAAAAAAGCTTATTGTACTGATATATACAATACATAAAAATAAGGTGACAATGGTTGGAAGTAGTAAAACCATCATACAATAGCTAACAATTCC
>JBDNHN010000287.1:0-7479 GCA_041688725.1 Gillisia sp. | reverse complement strand
CTAAAATTCGCCAAAATAACAGAATTCTGTATTTTCTTGTTTCCGGATTTATATTTGTGAGTTGCAGAACCTGGATGCTTGCGGGCAAATAAAAATATTTTATCTATAGAAACGCCTTTAAGTCCCATTGACAATAAACGGGAATAGAATTCCCAATCATCGGCATAAATAATATCATCCCGAAAATGTTCCTTGCCTAAGGATGTCTTTCTCCATATCACCTGACAAGAGTTAAAAGGCAATTCACCAATTATTAATTGTTTTAAATTTTTTTTGGAAACAGTTTTTGTTTTGAAGTTTTCGATTTTATCAAATTTTATTTTCTCAAAATCATAGAAAATAGTTCTTTCAAATCTACAAAAATCCTGTTCTGTATCTCTTAACTCAGTAATACAATTTTCCAACAGATGTGGATGGGCAATATCGTCATCATCAAAAAACCATATATATTCTCCTTGTGCTTTTGTAAGCCCAAAATTTCGGGAGCCTGGACAACCTTTAGAATACTCTTTTGGCCTTTTAAAGAATTTGACCCTTGAATCCTTTAAGTAGGATTCCAATATCTCATATGTATTATCATTACCGCAATCATCAACGATAATAATTTCCCAATTCTCAAAGAGTTGACCTTGAATAGAGTTTAACGTCGCACCAATGAAATTGGCCCTATTAAAGGTCGCTATAATAATAGAAAAGCAAGGTTTAATTTTCAATAGTTCCAAAATTTGGGATATAGACATCGGGCAATTAATTTCACCGTAGCCTTTGTATTATGATTTTTAGTAAAAAGAAATTTTCTCTCCCAAAAAATTACAAAAACTAAATTTTTAAAAGTATGTTCAGCTCTGTTTTCAAACCAGTTTATCCAAACCAAATATTCCAATTGATCAATTGCCAAACTTGCATTTGGATTAAATAGTGACTTTTGGAATTTAGTTATATCTCTTTTTATAAGGAACCTGTTTTTAAAAAAATCCTTAATTTTTACGGGATTTTTAAAAAATAAATCTTTTAATAGATTTATAGTCTCGTCCTTTAATTGAAGGTCTAATTCTCTATACACAGCTTCCAAAGATTTTTTAAATTTTTTTTTATATAATTCATCCTTTTCAATTTTAGCTGTAAGGCTTTCCTCATGTAATCTGTACTGATACAAATTTTTTTCTAAGTGATAGAACTTGTATTTTAATGCAGCCTTTAAAAAAAAATGGTAATCTTCAAGAAGAAATAAATTTACATCGAATCCATTAAGCTCCCAAAAAACATTATTTCTGTATAAAAAAGAAGCTCCAATGGTATTGCCCATAATTATATATGATATTGGACCAGAAATATGTTTTCTTTTTAATTCTCCATTTGACCAAATAATATCATAATTTGAAAAAACTACATCACAATTTTCTCTGGTTATTGACTTGTATAATGAACTCAAAAAATCAGACTTTAAAATATTATCATCAGAAGTCCATGTAATAAATTCACCTTTAGCATATTTGTGCCCAACGTTTAAACTACATGGAAGTGAAAGATTTTTCTCATTTAAATATATCTTTATTCTATCATCATTATTCTTGAATTTCCTTGCTATACTTAATGAATTGTCTATAGATGCATCATCTACTATTATAAGTTCAAAATTCTTATAGGTTTGATTTAAACAACTCTCAATTGCTTGCCCCAGATATTTCTCACCATTGTAAACTGGCAAAATAATTGATATCAAAGATTTATCTTTCATTTTCCTTTATTCTTGCATTATTAATGCATTATAAGTATCACACCAAATATCATTAATTTTATTACTAGAAAAATTATTTTCAACATAAATCACGGCCTCACTTTCCATTTTATGCCTAAGTTTGACATTGTCAATTAATTCTACTATTCTTAGAGTCATTGCCTCTTTATCGAATTCTGGAACTATGAATCCGGTTTTACCATTCATAACTGTATATTTTACTCCACCGGAATCAAAACCAATTACAGGTAATCCGCAAGCTTGTGCTTCGGCTGTAACTAATCCCTGACTTTCTACTCCGTAATTGGGATCGGTTATGGAAGTCATTAAAAATATATCGTGATTTTGCAATAACTCCCTTATATCCTTCTGAGATTTTCTACCAGTCATTTCAATATAATTATTAAGTGAGTATTCTTGAATAAGGTTTTTCAAACTCTCTTCCTGACTTCCAGCACCAACAATTGTGTAGTGAACATTATATCCATTTTTTATTAATTTTGAAATACATTCTATACCAAAATGTTGCCCCTTAAAAATCTCCAACCGTCCAACCGTAATAATTCTGATAGTTTCTGATTTATTGATTTCCGGCTTATTTGGTTTGAAAAATTTGGTATTAACTGCAACCGGAATAGTTTCAATTTTCTCAGAAGGCGCTCCTAATTCTATTAAAAGATCTTTTAAGTAAGGAGTATTTGCAATAAGTTTATCTGCATACTTAAAAAGAGAATCATAAAAATCATCATTCACAATTATACCATTAATCGGAAAATATACATCATGTCCATGAAAAGAAACTACTAGTTTAGGTGGAAAAAATCCTACCTTTTTTAAAAGGTCCAGTGGTTTTCCATTTGTACCATATTGTATGTGAACAATATCAAAATCTTTGAACTTTTTAAAAAAGTTAAATATAAAAATATGACGCAGTTCAAATTTGCGATGCTCCCCAATAAAGGCTTTTAATTTAAATATATTGAATATATTATTTAATATTAATAATATTGCTTTTAGGAACCGCAGTGTCTTATTTTCAGGAATTCGATAATCCTCAAAAACAATTTTATCTATTAAACTATATTTTTCAATTAATTCTCCATGTGTAGTTTCGTTGATCTCCAGCAAATCTTCCACCAAAATATTAACTTTATATCCACATTTTATGGCTGTAATAATTTGAGCCAAGATAAATGTTTCAGAAAGCCTTGGAAACTTCCATATTTTAAAAAGGATAGTCCTATTCTTCAAAATTTATAATTTATAATTTATTAATTTTAAACTCAGCAAGATCGGGAAACGATTTTTTAATAAGGTTTCTAACAATTTTTTCAAGATTTTTAACGTAAATATCGCTAGTTTTAGAATTTATAGATTTCAGGTTTTTGGAAATCAATTCTAAAGATTTTATCGCGCTATTTGCTTGGGACAGTTTTTTAAAATCACTCAGTTTAAAAACATTCCCAATCCTATAAAACACAATTGCTCCAGGAGTAAAATGAATACGTCTTGCCTGAAGTAATATTCGTGTCATAAACTCGGCATCATCATTATTACATAAGTTTTCATTCCAATTTCCTGCTTTTTTAATGATTCCTTTCGGAATAAGATACGTATGAATTGGTAAAAATTCTTCATACTTTCCGAAGTAAAATAACAGCTTATAAGGTCTTCTAAAATTACGGTAAACCTTTTGTTTGTGCTTAAAACGATTATAAAGATGATCCAGTTTTGTAAAATAACCCCATTTACAGGTTAAAAGCACATCATCTTTTTTTTTTACTGCATCAATTTGATATTTAAGCTTATTTGCATGAAGTAAATCATCAGAATCTAAAAATTGAATAAACTCTCCTCGTGATTTTTCCAAGCCAAAATTACGGCAGGAGGCAGCTCCTTTTTTTTTGTTATTAGGCCTTTTGTAAAATTCAATTCTGGAATCTTTTTCCTTATAAAATTTCATCAACTCAACGGTGTGATCTTTTGAACCATCATCTACCACAATACATTCCCAGTTTTGATAGGTTTGGGAAAGCACCGAGTCCAGAGTTTCTCCAAGGAGACAGGAGCGATTAAAAGTTGGAATGATTATAGAGATTAAGGGCTGCAAATTTATGTGTTTTATATTGGGCAATATACCATAATTCGTTAGTTTGATATAATCACCTTAAATGATTTCTATCTTATTCTATTTTCTCTTAAGCCTAGAATACATAAGTTTTAAAATATGCAAATATGTCTTTTGATCAGCGTTTAAAATATAGATTTTTGAAACTCTAATCCATTCTGCAACCTTTACGGGTCTTGATTTTTGTACCAACGTGATATACTTTCTGGCAACCTCCAATTTTTGAGGTTTTGTAAACTGATGCAATTGTTTTTGAAGCAAGTAATTATAGTATGCTATGCTCGCCATATATTTTTCCTCCTCATTATCAGTCTTTCCCGAAATGTTTAATGCAGAATTTCTAATATACACGATGGCCTCATTACTGGTAAATATTGGCTGTCCTTCTGTAAATTCCAGCCAGGCCCGGTCGTCACTATGCCAGGCCAGCGGGAAATTATAAAATCCATATTTTATATATATCTCTTTTCTAAAAATATGTTCTGAAAGGGAGCTTCGGGTATGCCCACTAATTCTTCTAAAAGCAGAAGCTCCAGGCATTTCCCATTGTGGATGCGTAAATATTTTTGAAATCTTTTGAGTATTTTCATCAATGCTTATCGTAGGAAAACGAATCACGTTTATTTTCCCATTAAAATCTGTATAGTTTGAGTAGAATTTTTCTACTACGGATGGACCCAATACATCATCATCCCCCAAAATCATAATCCACTTTTCATTATTGGAAAGGGCTATACATCGCTCCCATTGTTTGGTTAAAGAAATGGAACCAAGGTTATTTTTAAATCTTTTGTAACTAATATTTAATATTCCTAAATAGGGTTTAATTATTAACATAGGAACTTCAGGAGAAGCATCATCGCCAATATAAATATTAAAGTTTTGATTGGTTTGTGCAGACAAAGAAACGAGAGTTTCTTCGAAAAAGGTAGCTTTAAAGTATGGAATAATTATGGCTAGCATTTTTAAATCTTGATCGATTTTAAAAAATTTAAGTGGAATTTAAAACTTGGCTTTAGTTTTATTAACAGAATCCAATAGTAAAATGCTTGTTTTTTAAGATTATAATTTAAAAGGCCATTAATAAAATTAATTCCATTTATAAATTCTTGTTTTCTAACTTTACCTTCAAGTATTTGGGCATCTATTTTTAGCGGTAAATCGACAGCGTATATTTTTTGAAAATCCAAAGTAGAATTATACCACACTTTATTAATGATTCCAATAGAAAAATGTTCGATCAATACCCTATTGGTAACAAAAGTTTTATAACCCTTTTTATAATATTCAATAGCTATATTCAAATCATAATTATGAAATCCATGTAATTTACTATTAAAACATATACCCCTATCCTTCCTTATAGCCATAAAAACACCATCTACTGCTACAACTTCTACCTCAGAATCTGTGTTGAATCCTTTATACCATCTCTCCTTTTCTCTTTCGGGCTCTTTGAAGTGTTGTATAATATTAATAACCTTTAATTCCTCTGGGCAATCCCACCAAGCAGAGGGCATTTTGGTTTTGATTTTTGAACCTGCAATACCAAGTAAACCTACCTTTTTATCTTCATTAAAAATATGGGTTACAACATCACCCCAATTTTTGGTATGAAATAGAATATCATCATGAATAAAACAAAGCAAATTACCTATGCTTTTTTCAATCCCTATATTATATGCTTCAAAAATAGAATATTTATTTTCTGAATTATCTATGACAATAAGTTCGTATTCACAACCAACAGTTTTCTCAATATTTGTTGACAAATATTCTGAAACAGCATTTTTTCTAGAACAAATTATAATTGAAATCATTTTTTTATGCCTAAAATAATTTGATGATAAGGTCGAGCTGATGAAGTGTTAATTACTTTAATCTTTTGGGTGAAAAATATTTTTTTTAGCAAATTAAAATCAAAAATATGATCATGCAGACATCTATTCTTATAATTGTCAAAAGACCTTTTTTCAAATTGTTCTTTTGAGCCATCAGCTTTATCCTTATTTAAATCATACTTTTCTAAAATTTCTTCCAGATGGGTCAAATCTCTTTCATCAATATTCATAAAATCATCAACCAAATGTTCGAATTTTGTAATGTGTCTATTATGATCAAATGTATACTTTCTATTTGGGAGAACTAATAATAAAACCCCTCCTTTTTTAACTACCCTTACCCACTCTTCAACCGTTTTTAATGTGTTTGCACAATGTTCTAAACAATGGGATGCAATTAAAAAATCATATTTTTCAGAAGAAATTTCATTTAAATCACTTGCTTCACAAATATACTGAACACCTTTTTTATTATTAAAATAATTATAATTATTACCTTTTGATATATTTCCCTCCCAAATAGTTTGATTACTAAAATTACATCCGTCCAATGATTCTATAACTGGATAAATTGGAATATCAAGAGAAAATATTTTACTAGGACCACCTATTTCTATTCCTTTTTTATTTTTAAAATAACTTTTATAAAGTTCAAATTTCTTAATAGGCTTTGCTTGAAAAGGATTAAATTTATTCTTAAAAAGCACGACAACTCCCTTGAGACCGTTATTTTTTAAAACTTTAAAAAGTGTTCTAATTTTTGGCATTTTTAGGTTAGTTTTTATAACAAAAAATATTTTTAAATTATTACTTCAAAAATAAATTTAATTGTACTTTTTAATTTTGTTTTTATTTTATTAAATATCCTTTTCTTTATTAAAAAAAAATCAAAAACACCAAGTATTAAAAAATAGCCCTTTAATTTTTGATGATTGCGAATATAATAATCCGCTTTATGATAAATTATTTTTTTCAACTCATCATTATTTAATTTCAATAAAGCTACTACATTGCTTGGATATTCTCTTTTAAATATATTATTTATCTTTTTTCTAGTTTCTAAAATAATGTTTTTCAATTCTAAAATTGTTTCATTTTTTCCTGCTGTGGCAATAACACTTTGAGAATGATGTCTGAAATTATTAAGTGAATCTGGAACAAATCCAATTTTTTTATTCGTAATTATGTTTATATAAAAAAGCCAATCCGCATTATATTTTAATAATGGATTTATATCTAAATATCCTATTTCTAAGGCACGACTTCTTTTAATTAGAATTGCACTGGCATTGGGTATTACATTTTTATAAATTAAAAAACGTTCAATAAACAAATTTCCGTCGAGAGTAAAATCGTTAATGAAGAATTCCAAGTCTAAATCGTTAGTATAATCGATCCAATTTCCTGTTATTTCATTCTTTTCATTTACTTTGTTAGATTGACAATATGCCAGTGTAATATCTGAACCCTGGACCATTTGTTTTAAAAGCAATTCTAAAAAGTTCAGTTCACAAAAATCATCAGTCTCGGCAATCCAAATGTACTCCCCTTTTGCCAATGCAATTCCTTTATTCCATTGTATAAACGTGTTTCCAGAATTTTTTTCATTTACTATAAAATGTGAAACTTTGGGGTGGTTTGCATATGTTTGTAAAAGTTGCACACTCTCATCGGTACTGCAATCATCCATTAAAATCACCTCAAAATTTTGAAAGGTTTGGTTAAATACGCTATCAAGACGCTGTTTTAGAAATTTTTCATGATTGTAATTG
>JBDNHN010000035.1:0-4143 GCA_041688725.1 Gillisia sp. | reverse complement strand
TGCAATTACCTCATTGAGGTTCATATTGCTTTGTGTCCCGCTTCCGGTTTGCCAGATTACCAGTGGAAATTGATCATCGTGCTTTCCCGCCAATATTTCATCACAAACCTGTGCTATATAATCCCTTTTTTCAACAGGAAGCACACCTAACTCACAATTGGTGAAAGCAGCCGCTTTTTTAAGATATGCAAATCCGTAAATAATCTCCAGGGGCATACTGCCAGGAGGTCCAATCTTAAAATTATTTTTAGAACGTTCTGTTTGGGCGCCCCATAATTTATTTGAGGGAACCTTCACATCTCCCATAGTGTCTTTCTCTATTCTGAAGTCCATAATTATATAATATTTTAGATTATAAATTTACAAGTTCTAGATTCTTAAATCTTTAAAAAACCTATAAACTTTTAAATTATTATTAACCGATTTGCCTAAAATGCCAGCAATTTTTATGTTTTTTATTTGAAGAATAGAATTTTTAATTTTTGTTGGTAGAAGCGGAATAGAGTTCTTATATTTGCTGGTATTTAAAATTCACTGAAATTATGTTTACATTTGAACAGTACCTTGGCTTTTTAGCTTTTCTTACTATATTGACCATTGGGTTTTGGCTGATGTTTTTTTTGGTAGGTATTTTGCCTTATTGGATTGGCGGGAATATAATGGAAAATCTTAAAGAGCGTAAAGAGAAAAAACGTCTTGAAAAGGACGCGAAAGCATAAGTACAGCTTTTTATAGATTTTGAATTTTTTAAACTCCTAATAAAGTTAAAAGCAGAGCTTTAAAAAGAAATAATTTTACAAAATAGGCCGGCTGTTAAGAAGGCTATAAGAACAAATAAAAAAGCTTGCCCAATTTGGACAAGCTTTTTTATTTGTTCTTTTTCTCTCAATTTATCCCTCAAAATCACCATCATCACCGTTTCCGTTATTTTGATTTCTGCGCTCCTGTTCTTTTTTTTGTTGGTTGAAGCGATAGGTAAGCGATAAGGTAATTTGCCTTTGTCTCCACTGGAATTCACTTTCCTGGGTAAAACTATCGGTTTCGGTAAATGAGTTTCTTTTTCTGGAGTTGAGCAAATCTCTTGCATTAATAGATAAGGTTGCGTTCTCTTTAAAAATTTCCTTACTAAAAGCCAGATCTAAAGAAAAGATTCCCTCGGATTTGGTTTGAGAATTTTCTTGTGGTCCTCTGTAATTAGCATTGGTTTGCCAGTCTATTTTTGCAGGTAAAGTTACTTTTGAACTAAATCTTGCGAACCAGCTTGTATTTTTCGCTCCATAATCAATTCCGTTAAATTCTCCTTCAGTATTAAACTGAAAAAAGTTAAAGCTTCCGTTTAATCGCAACCATTTTGCAGGATTGTACAATACCCCGGCTTCAACACCAATTCGCTGGTTGGTAGCCAGATTAATTGGTATGGTTCTGATTATTTCAATTTCGTTAAAAAATTGGCCCGTTCCTTGTTGCACCCTTTCAAAAGCATCAGTTTCATATTGATAATATAAAGAGGAAGTAAGGGTTAATTTTTCCCAGCGTTTTAGATATCCCAAATCATAGGCGCTTGCATAAGCGGGGTTCAAATTGGGATTTCCCTGGAAGATGTTGGTCCGGCTTGCACGTGACGGAAAAGGGTTGATAAACCAGCCCCGGGGTCTGTTGATCCTCCGGTTGTAGCCCAAAGTAACGTTTTCTGATTCCCCTAATTCAAAAATTAAATTTACGGTAGGGAATAGGCCAAGATAATTATTATCAAAATCTGTATCTATAGGAAATCCGAATTCTTCAAGCAATTCCTCATCGGTTAAAGGGGTATCTATATTACCTTTAAGCTGCGTATTTTCCATACGCAAACCTAAAAGGAATGAAAATTTCCCGATTTTGGTTCCATATTGAGAGTAAAGAGCATTTACATTTTCTGTGTAATTAAAAACATTGGTAAGAGGACTTAATTCTAATTGGCCGCTCTGTTCATCTTCAATTTTCAGGGTATAATCTGTTACCTCATCTTCAAAATTACCACGATATCCTGCTTCAAATTGAGAATCTTCCCCAAATGGTAAAACATAATCTGTTTGAAATAAATATTCATTTTGGGTTTCTTTCCTCAATATGGATTCAGAAGGGAGAAAATCTTCACCATCTTGGGTTAAGTCTAATGTGGTTCTTTCTGATACAAATGCCGGTTTCTCTTCTGTATCATATCCATATTGAAAATCTGCGGTAAATTGATGCCCTTTATCATTAAACTTTTTGATATAATTTAAGGAAAACTCAGAACTTTTATCGTCCTCGGTTTCAATTTCCTTTCGGAAAGTTTGTTGTACCAGATTTTGTCCCTGATAACGATCAGAAAAATTGGTAGTAATATCCTCATCATTTCCAAAATTAAAAAATGCGCTTGCCGTAAGTGAAGAATGTTCATTTAAAAAGTATTCTATCCCTAAGTTGGTATTAAATCTCCGTCCTAAGCGCTGGATATCACGATCTTCCACCACTCTGTCAAAAAGTCCCTGAGCATAACGGGTATCAAAAAAAGCGTTCCCGGGAGAATTTCTGTAATTAAATCCGGTAGTATTGAATATATTGAATTTATCACTCCGCAAATTTACGTTGGCTGTCATTCCATAGCTTTCCGGGGAACCGATATTTGTGGTAAGTGAGCCATTAAAACCGAGAAGTTTTTCTTTTCTAAGGATGATATTTATGATCCCGGCAGTACCTTCAGCATCGTATCTTGCAGAAGGTGAGGTGATCACTTCTACACGTTCTATAGCATCTGCCGGTAACTGGCCCAATACATTAGCGGAGCCCAACCCAACCATAGCAGATGGTTTTCCATTGATAAGAACCCGGACATTTTCATTTCCCCGCAAACTTATGGAACCTTCTATATCAACCGAAACAGAGGGGACATTGTTTAAAGCATCTGTTATAGTAGCACCCGCAGTGGTAAGATCTTTCCCAATATTGTATATTTTTTTATCAAGGCGTACTTCTACCAGGGTAGTTTCACTAACTACAACTACTTCATCCAGACTCGCCGACCTAAATCCCAATTGGATAGTCCCTAAATCTAAATTAGAATCAACTTTTCGTTTATTTAAATTTTTGGATTTAAAAGAAATGAATTCAATCTTGATATTGTAGGTGCCAGAAGGAACTTCAATGGCAAAATCTCCATTAATACTGGTTACTCCTCCGTTGATATAATTGGGATCATCGACACTTGTAATGGAAACTGTAGAGTATTCAAGGGGCACTCCAAGATCATCATCTATTACTTTTCCGGAAATTGTGAATTGATTGGTTTGAGCATAGGATGCTGAATCCAATAAAAAAATAAAAATCAGCAGCAAACTGATTGAGATGATCTGTTTGGTGGTCATAACAAACTTTTCTCTGTTAGACACCCATATTATTAAATGGTTTAATCAACAATCGTAAAGAATCCGTTAAATAGCCTGAGATTTGAATATTTTGAGCCTAATTGCTTGATAATGAATTTGTAAAATGAGCTGGCATTTTTTTATTTATTCCTATATATGCCTCAAATTGGGACTCACTCAATATTTTTCTCAAATTTTTGTACTCGCGAACCTGAACTCTTTGGAGGTTTTGAATAATTGCTTGTTTCTCCTGCTGTGATTTGATTATCTCGTTTTTTATTATGGTAAATTCAATAATGATATCTTCCAGCAAAAGGGTCTGTTCTTCTGATAGTCCTAGTTTATCTTTCCAGTTTAAAGCTATTTCTCTTGCAATCTCCCTTAACTCTTTTCGGTTTTTTTCGTGAATATAGATCTGGGAGAACACAAAGCCCCCAACTAATGCAGCGGCCAAACCTAAAAGAAAAATCCTGTTTTGAAGTTTCATGCCTTATAATTTTTATAGTATCTAAATTTTATTAACTAAAGAATCAAATCGATATTTGATGACGGTCTTCCTACAACTGCCCTGTTGTTATTTTCTACAACAGGGCGCTCAATTAATTTAGGATGTTTGGCCATAATGCTTATCAACTCCCCGTCGCTTAAATTTAAAGATTTAAAGTCATCTTTCCAAACACTTTCATTCTGCCGGATAAGCTGTAAGGGAGAAAACTGAAGTTTTTTTAATAGCTTGTTTAATTCATCTTCAGAAAGG
>JBDNHN010000286.1:0-1706 GCA_041688725.1 Gillisia sp. | reverse complement strand
AGACCCACCATGGGATCCGCAATTGCCAGAAAGCTAATACCTACAGCTATTATACTCCCCATTTTGCTTGGTTTTATAAGACTTTATTTAGAGGATAATGGATTTGTGAGTAATGAATTCGGTGTGGGATTACTGGTAATGTGTAATATGGGCATTTTTATTTTAATTATTTGGATTTATGCGCTTGAATTAAACAAAAAGGATGTTTTAAGAAAATCAGCAGAGCTTATTACCATTGAAACCTCTAGCCGATTACGACTTGCCACCCAAGCAGGCATTGTAGGCATTTGGGAATTAGATGTCGTCAATAACAAACTTTTATGGGATAAACAAATGTGCGCACTTTATGGTTTAACAGCTAATACATTTGGTGGAGATTATGAAGCGTGGAGAAAGACGATTCATCCAGATGACGCCGAAAGAAGCCACAATGAAGTGCAGGCATCTATACATGAGGGATATGAATATAGTTCTGAGTTTCGTGTGGTTTGGCCAGATTCCTCAATTAAAACCATCAAAGCAACTGCTAAAATTGAGCGAAACAAAGAGGGTAAAGCCCTGAAGTTTACAGGTGTTAATTGGGATATTAGTGACATAAAAAAGGTTGAAGAATCACTCAAACTCTTTAGAACCTTAATTGATAATTCCAACGACTCTTTTGAAGTACTTGACCCGGATACAGGTCGTTTCCTTGATGTAAATGAGAAAGGGTGCAAAGAACTTGGTTACAGCCGAGATGAGTTTTTAAAATTAAGTATTTCTGATATTGACCCTATTATTAGTCCGCAGTCTTTTAAAGAAGTTGTAAAAGAACTTAGAAAATCAGATTTTATGACTTGGGAGGGTATCCACAATCGTAAAGATGGCACCTCATTTCCTGTTGAGGTTAATATTAGAATTGCCAATCTTGAAAAGGAGTATATGGTTGCTGTAAGTCGAGATATTAGCCTACGCAAACAAAATGAAGAATCAGTTTTAAAATTATCTCGTGCTGTTGAGCAAAGCCCCGTTTCAATTATAATTACAGATTTAAAAGGTACTATAGAATATACCAATTCTAAAGTTACAGCAATTACCGGATATCAATCTTCAGAATTAATTGGCCAAAATCCACGTATCTTAAGTTCAGGTAACAAAAGTAAAGAGGACTATTCAAAACTTTGGCAAACAATTTCTAATGAAAATGAATGGTTTGGAGAGTTTCTTAATAAAAAGAAAAACGGTGAATTATATTGGGAATATGCTTCAATATCTCCAATTATAGATGTTGAAGGAAAAATGACTCATTATTTAGCAGTTAAAGAAGATATTACCGAAAGGAAAAAATTAGTAACAGAACTCATCAAAGCGAAAGAGCATGCAGAAGAAAGCGAAACCAGGTTTCGTAATTTATTTGAAAACGCTCCAGAAAGCATCCTTGTACTTGACATAACATCAGGAAAATTTATCGGATCCAATAATAATGCTTCAAAACTGTTCAAGTTTTCACATGAAGAATTAACTAAAAAACGACCTGTAGATATTACCCCAGAATTTCAACCCGATGGTAGCCCAACAGCAGAAGGGATAGAGGCCCACGTTAGAAAAGTGTTAAAGGGAAAAAAAATAAGTTTGGAACGGATGTTTTGCGATGCAAACAGAAAAGAGATATTCTGTGAAGTGCACTTTATCTTATTACCAGATACTGATCAACCGCAAATTTATGT
>JBDNHN010000285.1:0-4647 GCA_041688725.1 Gillisia sp. | reverse complement strand
TTCTATAAAGCTAAGAATATTTTCCGGTTCCGCCATTCTGCCTTCGCCATAAAGTCCACTGGCCAGTTCTCCGGATTCCGCAGGGATCATACAATTCCCATAAGACTGGAGGATTTGCAAACTCTTTTTGGTAGCAGGGTGCTGGAACATGTCCAAATCCATTGCCGGAGCAAAATACACCGGGCATTTTGCTGAAAGGTAAGTAGCCAGAAGGATATTGTCGCTGGTTCCCGTTGCCATTTTAGATAAAGTATTGGCAGTAGCTGGGGCAATAAGCATAAAATCGGCCCAAAGGCCGAGATCTACGTGACTGTTCCAGGTGGCGTTTTCATCTTCCTTATCAGTGAATGATGAAATCACCTTATTTTTTGAAAGTGTAGAAAGGGTAAGCGGAGTGACAAATTCTTTTGAAGCCGGTGTCATGATAACTTTCACCTGAGCACCGGCCTTAACAAATAATCTGACTAAAGGAGCTGCTTTATAGGCAGCAATACCGGCAGAAATGCCCAATAGTATTTTTTTGTCCTCCAGAACACTCATTATATTAGTTTTCTTCTAAAGTCTCCTTGGTATCGCGATAATAAATTTTATCTTCTAACCATTCCTGCACTGCCAAAGAGTGTGGTTTAGGCAATTTTTCGTAGAATTTTGAAACTTCAATTTGTTCTTTGTTTTCAAAAACCTCATCCAAACTATCGTTGTAAGTGGCAAATTCATCCAGTTTTTCCAAAAGCTCTCTTTTGATTTCGCCATTAATCTGGTTTGCCCGCTTCGAGATTATTGATATCGCCTCATAAATATTGCCTGTTGGGGCATCCACCAAATTCTTGTCGATTGTGGTAGTGTTTATCGGTGCATTGATCTTTTTCAAATCCATAATAGGTAGTAATTAAAAATTTTGTAGTCTAGATTCTAAATCCTTGTTAGAAGTTTGCATCAAATCGTAATAAGCGCTTCCTTCCGGATAATATTTTTGATAACTGTTGTAATAACCTTTAGCCGTATTCAATCGCTCTGCCATTAACTGCTGGTAGCTGTTGATCGCCAATTGATAGGCGGAGTCAAACCTGTAATAAAAAGCAGCTTCCCTGAAGGGAGAACCGGGATACTCATTAATAAAATTGGTAAAGGCCACCATAGCCGATTTATAATTTGAAGTATGGTGATATTGTTTTGCAATTTCGTAGGCTTTCTTTTCCAGTTTTACCCTTAATCCGGTTGCAAGTTTATTGGCCTCTTCCATAAATTCCCCATTTGGATAGGTGTCTATATATTTTTGCAATTCTGTCATCGCCTTATCCGTTTCTGTCTGATCTAAATCGTATCTGGGAGACAAAAAATAATAACTTTTAGCACTTTTAAAAGCAGCTTCTCCTACCTTTTCACTATTGGGATAGGCAGATGTAAATCGTTCAAATTGATATCCTGCCAGATAATTATCTTTTAACTGATAATAAGTATCGGCAAAAAGATAGGTCACCTTCTCACCCTGAGGTTTCCCACGGTATTGAGGAACAATTTGTTCAAATAATCGAAGTGCTTTTCTATATTTGGATTTATCGTTTTCTTCCTTAGCTTCATTATAAAACTTTTCAGCCATTGTATATTTCGCTCCGGCATCTTCACTTTTCAATACCTTCTGGTACTCGCCGCAAGAAACCAACATAAGAAACACACCCAATAATAATAATCCTTTTTTCATACTTTGTAAAAACATCTGGCAAAAGTACTGTTTTCTATTCTATTATAAAAACTTTCATTTGATGCAAAATCAACTTCCAATTTACAAAAATTAAAATTGGCCCATAAAGGCTTCAATTTCCCCTTTCAATTTTTCAGAAGATTTCACCAGCGGCAAGCGCACAACATTTTCACAGGCATTCTTGGAATGGAGCATGGCTTTGATCCCCGCTGGATTTCCTTCAGCAAAAATCAAATCGATGGAGGGCATTATTTTATAATGAAGTTGATAGGCTTCTTTAACTTTTCCTTCCAGTCCCAGTTGAACCATTTTGGAAAACTCTGATGGCAATCCTTGTCCAATTACCGAGATTACCCCGTGACCTCCCGCCAATATTATCGGCAGGGCAACCATATCATCTCCTGAGATCACTAAAAAGTCCTCAGGCAGAATAGAAATTAGTTTCATGGCCTGAACAATATCTCCCGCGGCCTCTTTTATTCCGATTATATTCTTAAAATCCTGAGCCAATCTTAATACAGTCGAAGGCAGGACATTGGAGGCTGTTCTTCCCGGAACATTGTATATAATTACAGGTTTTTTGGAAGCTTCGGAAATGATTTTATAATGTTGATAAATTCCTTCCTGTGTAGGTTTGCTGTAATATGGAGAAACCGATAAAATGGCTTCAAAAGCAGATAGGTCTGTAAATTTCAACTCCTCTGCCAATGCGGCTGTATTGTTGCCTCCTATGCCCAAAACCAATGGGATCTCTCCGTTATTTGCTTTAATCACTGTATTGACAACCAAATCTTTTTCAGATTTTGAAAGCGTGGCACTCTCTCCGGTAGTCCCCAAAACCACCAGATAATTTATCCCGTTCCCAATCTGATTCTTCACCAAATTTGAAAGCGCTTCCACATCTACTGAAAGATCACTCTTAAAAGGGGTTATTAAAGCGACACCGGTTCCAATTAATTTATTCATTTTGTGATTTTTTAAGCTGTTTTAAATATTTTGCCAATTCTTCCGTAAATAATTCCGCATCATTATCAGCCTGAATTATCATATCAAATAAGGCTACATTTTTCTGATACCTTCCCACCTTGATCCCCGCACGGCAATGTGCCGTTAAAAGATGTACAGCTGTATTATTTTCCTCGGCAAAAGTAATAAGTAAATCAACACTTTCAGAGGTAATTTTATTCATTCCCTCATTATTTATTTTCGCATCGAATTTTATATTTTTTAAACTATATATCTCCCCTTCAAAATCGGATGGTTTTTCGCCATTTAGAATATAGGTCACCACTTTAAAATTGGCATCTGCAATATTAAAAAGTTTCTTCAGTTTTTCCAGTTGGGTTAAGGCCTTACTGTTTTCAAAATCGAAAATGATCCCAATAGATTTAACCGGAATTGAATATGCTTCGGGTTGCCGGTTTTTAACAAGCCGGGCAATCTTTAATTTTGCCACGGCTAGTTTGATGTCTTTTATGATCATGGATTCGTTCTAAGATTCGATAAATTTGACAACTGTGTTGATAACGTAATGTTTTTATGTAAAAGTGTTTCCTGAATTACATTTATCAGCTTAAGTTGATTTTCCTTAATAACAAAAAACAAGCCTAAATAGAATGAGCAATTTAAAGCTTATTCCATTTAGGCTTTTTAACAGGCAAATCTATGAGGTTATTACTGATATTCAAGAGAACTTTGCGAAAAACAATTCTTTTTTTTAAAGATATTTCACTTCAAAAAAAGCAGATCCTTTCAATTAATTCGATACTTTTATCTGGGTTATATAAATAATAACATTATCAAATTCTCTGAAATCATTTCCTTCCTAATCTAGCATTTCTAAAAATTCATCCTCACTTAAAATTTTAGTGCCTAGTTGTTCGGCTTTAGCCAGTTTACTAGGGCCCATATTTTCACCGGCTACCAGGTAATTTGTTTTTGAAGAAATGGAACTGGAAACTTTCCCACCATTATCCTCAATCAATTTTTTTAAATCGTTTCTGGACACTTTAGAAAATACTCCTGAGATCACAAATGAATTGCCTTTCAAAATATCTGTATGATCTGCAAAATCCTCTTTTGGAATTTCCAATTGGACCCCGTAATTCTTCAACCTCTGAATAATTTTTTTATTTTCTTCTGAAGCAAAAAACTCTGATACACTTTGCGCGATCCGCTCCCCAATTTCATCAACATTTATCAAAGCTTCTTCTGAAGTTTCCGCCAGAGCATCAATACTTTTATAATGTCTGGCAAGTTTTTTGGCCACGGTTTCTCCAACATATCGAATCCCTAAACCAAACAACACACGTTCAAAAGGAATTTCCTTCGATTTTTCAATTCCGCTGATCACGTTTTCTGCCGATTTACTCGCCATTCGTTCCAAAGGAAGAAGCTGCTCTTTTTTCAATTCATACAGATCGACATAATTTACGATCAACCCGGCTTTTACAAGCAGGCTTACCGTTTCTCCACCCAATCCTTCAATATCCAGTGCTTTTCTGGACACAAAATGCTGAATCCTTCCCACAACCTGCGGCAGACAACCATAATAATTAGGACAATAATGATGTGCTTCTCCTTCTTTCCTGACCAGTTCTGTCCCACATTCGGGACAATGGGCAATATATTCTGTTTTTTTAGTTTCCGGGTCGCGCTTTATGAAATCCACCCCGATGATCTTCGGAATTATCTCCCCGCCTTTTTCAACAAAAACAGTATCTTCTTCCCGAATATCCAGTTTTTCTATTTGGTCGGCATTGTGAAGAGATGCCCTTTTGACAATTGTTCCGGCAAGTTGTACAGGCTCCAGATTGGCCACAGGAGTAATCGCGCCCGTACGCCCCACCTGATACGTTATTTTAAGCAATTTAGTAGATTCCCGCTCGGCCTTGAATTTATAAGCCATTGCCCATCGTGGGGATTTGGCAGTATATCCCAACTCA
>JBDNHN010000284.1:0-12240 GCA_041688725.1 Gillisia sp. | reverse complement strand
GAATTAAAACACCAAACCTTTTTTACCTCTGAAATAGAACATTGTGATAAAGAAAAAAAAGCAATTGATAGTAAAATTATTGTTTCAAAGTCCATATTTACCAATGCTAAAAATGAATCCGGAACAATACGTAAAGAATGGGAATTAGAGACAAAAGAAGTTGAAAGAAATGCTGAATTGAAAGTCGAAAAAGAAAAAGATGCTCAATTAAATAACTTAACTAAAATAGGTTCCATTGAAACAAAGATTAAACAAAGCAAATCTTCTCTCTATGGCTGGCTAAACGATACTATTCCTAATTGGGAAAATACGATAGGTAAAGTGATTGATGAAGACAATGTACTTTTTAATTCAGAATTAAATCCCAAGCTAGTTGATAAATCATCCACCTTTTTTGGGATAGAATTAAATTTAAACGCACTTGATAACCGTATTAAAACCGTAAAAGAATATCATCAAGAAATTGAGGAGTTAAAAAATAATATTTTAAGAATTCAAAAATTAATTGCAAGAATTGATGAGGAGAAAGATTCTACCCAACAAAAACTAAAAACAAAGTTCAGCAAGAAGCTAAAAGTGCTTAAAGAGGCCATTGCCGAGAATGAATATATCATAACTCAAAGCGAAGAAAAGTTAAAGAAAAACCAAATTGAACTAGACGAATGGATTGAGAAATCAAAAGCTGAAAAAGAAACTAGTTTGCAAAGGCTAGAAAATGATTTAGAGGAAAATACATCAAGGAAATTGAAAGCTCAATCTAATCTGGAAAACATCAAGAAAGGAATTAATATAAAAATAGGCATAAAAGAAAAGGAAAGAGATTCTGAAATCTCAACCTTAGAAAAAATAATGGATAATAATATTGTCGAATTAAACACTTCTATTTCAGACAATAAAAAAGAATCAACCAAGCGCATTCTAAAGCTTAATAAGGAACAAACCTCAGAACTTGATGACAAAGGTGCTGATACTAAAAGGCTTAATGTTATAGAAAATAGATTAATTGAAATTGAAAAGGTTTTAGATTATATTAGGGAGAATGAAACGATTGTAATAGAATACAACAAAGACAAGCGAGAACTCTTTGATATAGTACCTCAATTAAAGGCAGATAAAGTAAGTTTAGAGTTAAAACAAACTTCAATTATTGATGGGCATAAACTTGAATTGAATAAAATTCATAGAAATTACCTAGAACAAGAAGAGAATGTGAAATCAATAAAATCCCAAATTGATGAATTTGAAATTGATTTGAAGAAGTTTAATGATTTTAAATTATCTGAGACTTATACGAGTATTCAAAATTATTTTTCTGATAAAATAAAAGAGGATGATAATCTAAAAACGGCTATTTCTATTATCTTAGAAATAAATGATAAGCATTACAAGGGTATTGAAACCTTCAAGGCATTACAACAATCTACAAATGCTTTCCTTGGAAATTTTAATGAACATAATATTTTTAGTTTTAAAGTAAAACTAAATGAAGATGCTGATTTCTTAAACTTTGCTTCCGACCTAAAGGAATTTATTGAAGAAGATAAAATTAGCCAGTATGAAACGAGAGTAAATCAACGATTTGCACATATTATACAACAAATTGGTAATGAAACAAGCGATCTAATTTCAAAAGAAGCTGAGATTGAAAAAATCATAAAAAAAATCAATGACGACTTTGTGACTAAGAACTTTGTGCAAGCCATTAAAGAAATGGAAATGCGAACACAAAAAAGCTCAAATCCAGTAGTGAAATTGTTAATTAAAATTAAAGAATTTAATGACGAGAATAGTTTGGTTTTAGGTGAAACAAATCTTTTTACTTCCTCAGATAGCAATTCAAAAAATCAAAAAGCAGTAGAATTATTAAAACAATTAGTCAAAGAGTTAGAAAAGTATAAAAATTCAACGCTTACACTCTCAGAATCTTTTGATTTACAATTTAGAATTGTAGAAAATGATAATGATTCGGGCTGGGTAGAAAAACTTTCAAATGTTGGAAGCGAAGGAACAGACGTTTTGGTAAAGGCAATGATAAACATTCTACTTCTTAATGTTTTTAAAGATAGTGCTTCAAAGAAATTCAAAGACTTTAAATTACACTGTATGATGGATGAGATAGGTAGGCTTCATCCTACTAATGTAAAAGGCATTTTAAGATTTGCGAACGAAAGAAACATCTTATTAATTAATGGTTCGCCAACAAGCCAAAACGCAACAGATTATAAATACACTTATAAACTGGCAAAAGAACAATCCAAAACGGATTCTAAAAAATACATTACAAAAATTAATCGATTGATAAAAGTTAAAACCAAAATTCTTAATTAATGAAATTGACTTTAAAAATAGCAAAGGTATTAGCCCAATTAATTAATGGAGAAACTATTCCTGCAAGTGCTGCAAAAAGTAAATTAATTGATGCCTTAGTTTCCGAAAAGATATTATTCCGTAAAGGAAAACACCAAATATCTTTACAGTTATTAAACGAAACCCATTTACAGATATATTTAGTAAATCAATTACAAATTAATGATTTGAACAATTATATTTTAGCTTTAGAAAATAAGAATTCAAGTCGTGCTGAATTTGTTAAGATTACTACTGATTCTAAAAACTCAAAAGAAAGAGCTTTCAAAGGTTTTTTAGTAAATAGTTATAGCTCAATAAAGGCAGAACTAAACAATCAAATAATAACCATCAATCCAACTTTAGGAAGCTTTATTTTTATCTATGATTATGAAAGTTTTAAAATACCAGAAGACATAACAATTATAGGAGTTGAAAATGCTAAAAATTTTAGTCAGATTCAAGAACAGAAATACTTATTTGAGGATATAAATCCTTTATTCATATCACGTTATCCACAAAACCAAAACAAGGATTTCATAAAATGGATGAAATCTATCCCTAACGACTATCTACATTTTGGAGATTTTGATATCGCAGGAATTGGTATTTATTTAAATGAATACAAAAAGCATTTATCACAAAAAGCTACGTTCTTCATTCCTGAAAATATTAAAGGCATATTAAAAAAGAATGGGAATAGACAAAGGTTTAACAACCAAAAACCAAATTTTAATACGAACGATATACAGGAATCAAAAATTCTAAACCTACTGGAATTAATTAACGCGGAAAAAAAGGGTTTAGACCAAGAATATTATATTGAGGCTGATAGCCAACGCTGAAAGCCATAAACCTTGTCAGTCGTATAATCCAAGCTTTACCGAAACTGTAAAAGAGTATGTCTTTGCCAACCCTAGTAAATTTGCGAAAAAAAGCCAGTGACTCAAGCCATATATAGCTCATTTCAAGGAATTTCTTATCGGAAATTTCTCCCACTTTTACTATATAAGTTTCTTAATCTGAAAATCTGCGCGGATTTTCACGCAACGAAATCATTCACAAACACGGCGGTAATTCTCAAAAATAACAAGATCAAAAAATGGAACATATTTGTTTTCCCGGTAACAGTTATAAAAAAATGACTTGGTTGAACTTATCCAATTGACAGTTTAGCAGATTCTTTCCACAGATAATTTGGCAATGGCTCTTCTAATTCCCATGTTATATTCATTGGCTTAGATCCTTCAAAATTTATAAAATTACCTTCACCAACAAAAACATAGCCTATTGTATTACCAAATTCATTTGCAGCTTTTTCTCTAACAAAAAGTAAAATAATTTTACCTAACTTTTTCTGTTTTATGTAAGTTAGGCCTTTACCAATTTCAGCTCTCGTTTTATTTTGAGATTGCCAATGAAACAAAGTTTCACTAATTGCATAGTCATTGTACATGGTGGTTGGAGAATAATCCTCTTCTGACTTTATTAAATCTATAAAAAATATTTCTGTATTCAATTCCTTATTCTCAGCCACCCCTTCACGGTTGGAAGATTTTTTTTCAAAAGTACTAAAATTGAACGCTGCAAGAATTTGATCCCTAGTATATCTTGCGTGCAATTTTAATGGTTGTTCGTAAGGTAGTTGAATATTGATTTCTTTAAAATCAATCCTATCAATAAGGAATTCTAAAACTTCAATAATTTCATTTACCAAGACTTTATTTCGTCCAATTTCTCTAATACTATCTTCTAATGACGTAAAGCCTCCTTGGCTTTGCCAAATGTCATAATGCAGCATAAGCAACATTGTTTTTTCATTTGGATTAAAATTATTTAGGTTTATTTTAAAACCAGCTTTGGCATTTCTTAAAATGAATTCAAAATAATGAAGCGAATTTGTGGATAGCCATTTGTTATTAATCGCTGCATAAATTTGCTTTTCATTGCGTGAATCAAAATTTTCCAAAACACCTGCCATATTACATAATCTGCTCCAACTACCTTTTTTATAAACCATTTCAATTTGCAGGTGATTTAATGCTAAGAAATTTGAAAGTGTAAGTGGTAAAGTTGTTTGAAATTGAAAATTTCGAATTTTTGTTACTAATTGATTGATATTAAATGACGTTGCTTTTCTAATATTATCAAGAATGGTCTCTTTTGCTTTTTTCTCTAAAACTATTGAACACCCTAAAGGTAAATGAGGAAAATTATCTTCAATCTCTTTTTTAACGGAAGTTGTTGTTTTACCAATCAATGCTCTAAACTTATTTTCAAAGTCATATTCAGGTTTTGCATTCCCCACGAAATCGAGCACTGTTAAACAATCTTTCCCTTCAGTTAAACGCAAACCACGACCCAATTGCTGAAGAAAAACAGTTAAACTTTCTGTTGGTCTTAAAAATAAAACCGTATCAATTTCAGGTATGTCAACGCCTTCATTAAAAATGTCGACCACAAATAAATAATTAATTTTCTTCTTTTTGAAGTCATCCCTAATTTGTTCTCTTTCCTTTGAATTTTTGCTGGTTAAACTATCCGCTATTAACCCTGCCATATTGAATTTTTCCGACATAAAAACAGCGTGGTCAATAGACACACAAAAACAAATCGCGCGAACATCTTGAATGTCATTGACGTATTTATCAAGACTATTAATTATCTCATTTACTCTGATGTTATTTGCAGTATATATATCTGTTAATTCACTTGCTACGTACCTTCCTTTCTCCCATTTTACATTTGATAAATCAATGCTATCTGTAATTCCAAAATATTGAAATGGACTGAGTAATTTTTTATTCAATGCTTCAGGCAATCTAATTTCAGCAGCAATACGATTGCAAAAATCCTGTAAAATATCTTCATTGTCCATTCTTTCAGGTGTTGCAGTTAACCCTAAAAGCACTTTTGGCGTGAAGTAATCTATTATTGGACGATAAGATGATGCCGAAATATGATGCACCTCATCAATAATTATGAAATCGTAATATTCGGGACCTAATTTTAAATCTTTTAACCTATTTTTTAATGTTTGAACAGAGGCAAAGACATATTCATTGTTACTCGGTTCAAGGCCATCTACCCACAATTCACCAAAATTATTTTCTTTTAAAACTCCCTGGAAAGCAGCTCTAGCTTGTTGCAAAATTTCTTTCCTATGCGCGACAAATAATAATTTAGATGATTTATTATTCAATTTAAAATTTTTGTAATCAAAAGCAGATATTATAGTTTTACCTGTTCCTGTGGCTGCAACCAAAAGATTCTTAGATCTATTATGAACAGTTCTTTCCACCTCAAATTTTTCAAGTATTTCCTTTTGATATGGATATGGTTTAATATCAAAATAGGAAGTTGTGAAAACATATTCTTTTGAAATTTTACCTTGTTTCAAGGCTGAAGTTAACTTCTCAGAATGCTTACTTAGATCAAATGATTCAAAATCGGAATTTTGCCAATAAGATTCGAATGTTTTTCTAAACTTATCAATAATATGACTTATTTCATTGGTGGTAATTTTTAAATTCCATTCAAGGCCATCAGTCAAGGCCGAACGTGAAAAATTGGAGGAACCAATGTATCCAGTGTGAAAACCAGTATTCCGCTCAAACAAATAAGCTTTGGCATGTAGTCGCTCATTTCCGGTATTGTAAGACACTTTGACTTCTGTATTTTCCAATGAAGCCAATAATTCAATGGCCTTTGCATCAGAAGCACCCATGTAAGTTGTAGTGATAACTCTTAATTTTCCTCCTCTACTGGTGAATTCTCTTAATTCACTTTCTAGAATTCTAATTCCTTTCCATTTTATAAATGAAACCAACAGGTCTATTTTATCGGAAGATAAAATTTCTTTACGCAATTCACTTTCTAAAGTTGCTCCAGAATTTCCGCCTGTAAACAATTCGCTATGAATTAAACGGGTATAAGGAGTTATTTCTTTTAAATGGAGATCCAAATCAGTAAAATGAGCATCTATTTTTGTAAATACTGCTTTTAAAATTTTTCCTTCAGTTTCAATTAAATCATCTTCAAAAATCTCATTTTTAAGTTCTTGCTTCAAGAATAACAATATCTTATTAGAAATTTCAATTTGACTTTCAAGCACATCATCACCTTTGACAAGATTAAGGGCATATTTTATTGTTTTACCTATATGCAGAGATAAAAGTTGCGCGGCTTCCGCTTTATCAATATTCGATTTTTTAACTTGAAATGAATTCTTGTCTAATTCAGCAATCTTAATGTTGATTAATTTTGTTACTAATTGTTCGTACAATCCTTCGTTCATATTTCAAGTTTTAATAATTCTTCGACAATTGGAATGTCTGCTTCAGCCCAATCAAGATTCCTCAATTCAGATTTACTTAATAATTTGTAAGCTTTATGTTCAGTAAGCTTAATTTCTCCTGAAATATAATTGGCTAAAAAAGGAATTAGGTTTATTGTGAAAGTTCCATAATCAAAAATGCTATTGGACAGTTTTTCTTGAATTTCAATTTCAATATTAATTTCTTCGCGAATTTCTCTTCTAATACAATCAGTTTCTTCCTCATTCAATTCCAATTTACCACCTGGAAACTCCCATTTGAGTGGCAAATTCATCTTTTCACTTCGTTGAGTTACTAAAATTTTATGGTTGATTGTGATGATTGCGCACGTAACATTTATCATAGCGCTTTCTTTTGTAGGTGTTTCTTCGGCAATGTAATTAGAAAAGTTTTTCGTAGCATTTATATAACTTTCTTTTTAGTTTATTAATTATTTATTTTTTTCAAAGAATACTTTTTTTGTAATCAAAGTTTTCCCTGAATTACTTTTATTTAAAAAAAAATAATTCGACAAGTCCATAAAACAATGGAAAAAGAATCCCTAAAACTATGTTAAAAGTAACTAAAATAAATTGGGTTATTTAAGATAAACGATAGTTTTAAAGAATAATATGATTGATTAACTTCACCAATAAACCAGGTCTATGCCGTAGTTTAATCCAATTCCAAACCACTCATCAATCGTATTCTTTCTGAAATGTTGTAGAATGTGGGGGAACCCTATAATTAATAAGATTACCACCATTGCAAGCAATTGCGCTAAAATACTATCTTCCATATTTAATTCAAGTTTCTAAAAATGAATCACTCTAAAATATGCAACATATTTTAAGAATGTTAACGATCTATTAACAATAAACTTATTTAAAAAGTCGTTTTTTTAATCTTAAATTAATCAATTAGGAAGATATTGTTATTTAACTTTATCTTACAAAAAATAGAAATTTTAAAATGATTGAAGAATTGACTAAATCGCAGGAACTCCTAAACCGGAGAAAAGAGGTTGTGGCCAACGGTGTAGGCGTTTTTAATACCGCTACAGTTAAAGATGCTAAAGGAGCGATCATTATTGATGCAGATGGCAGGGAGCTTATAGATTTTGCCGGAGGTATCGGGGTAGTAAACGCCGGGCATTGTCCGGAACCTGTTGTAGCAGCCATAAGGGAACAGGCAGGAAAGTATCTGCATACAAGTTTTAATGTGGTTACCTATGAACCCTACATTGAATTATGTGAGGAATTGATTAAAATTCTTCCTCATGGTAAAAAGACCAAAGCAATGCTGGTAAGCACAGGAGCAGAGGCTGTGGAGAATGCCATAAAAATAGCAAGACAAGCTACAAAAAGGCCTGCTGTGATTTGTTACACAGGAGCCTATCACGGACGCACAATGATGGCAATGACATTAACCAGCAAAATAAGCTACAAATTGGATTGCGGTCCATTTGCGCCGGAAGTTTACAGGCTTCCGTTTCCAAACGTATACCGTTATAAGGGTGTTAGGGATGAAGCCACCTTTGTCAAGGATGAACTCAAACGATTGCACGAAAGCGCCCTTAATTTGGTAGATTCAAAAAGCGTCGCCGCTATTATTTTAGAACCTATACAAGGTGAAGGCGGATTTAACGCTATCCCACAAAAATATTTGGAAGGACTGCGGGCATTTTGCGACGAGCATGGGATACTGCTTATTTTTGATGAGGTGCAAAGTGGTTTCTGCAGAACTGGGCATTGGGCCAGTTGGCAACATTATGGGGTGCAACCGGATATAAGCACGTATGCTAAATCTATGGGGTCAGGTCTTCCCATTGCGGCCGTCCTTGGGCGCGCTGAGGTAATGGACGCCGCCGCCTCAGGTTCTATTGGCGGCACCTATATAGGCAGTCCGGTTTGTTGCGCTGCAGCTCTGGCGACTATCAAATATATGAAGGAGATTGATCTCAATCAAAAAGCCAGGGAAGTAGGAAAAATTATTAAGAGTCGTTTGGAAAATTTGATGAAGACCTGTCCGGAAATTGGTGAAGTGAGAGGAATTGGCGCTATGATCGCAATCGAATTTGTAAAAAATAATGATCCCAGGCAGCCAGATGCAGATATCTGCTCTACAATCGTGAAGGGCTGTTCAGAGAACGCTTTGATCCTGTTAAGTGCAGGAACCCATAAAAATATTATCAGAATACTATCCCCTTTGGTGATAACTCATCAACAACTGGATACGGGAATGACAATTTTAGAAAACGAAATTAAAAAAGCTACAAGCAAATAATTATGAAACCATTCGCAATTGCAGGAATACAAATGAAAGTATCAGCCGTCGTTTCCAACGTGGAAATGATGAAGCTGAAAATTGATATTACCATGAATCTTTACCCATGGATTGAAATGATCATGTTTAGTGAACTTTGTGCATATGGGCCATTGACTCATACAGCACAACCAATTCCCAATAATTTTGAAGCAGAAATGCAGGCTATGGCCAAAAAATATGGGATATGGCTGCTCCCTGGTTCCATATTCGAAAAAAGTGAGGACAAAATTTACAATACGGCCACGGTTATCAATCCCAATGGGGAAATCGTAACCCGGTACCGAAAAATGTTTCCTTTTTATCCTTATGAGACAGGAGTAACCCCCGGACAAGATTTTTGCGTTTTTGATGTGCCTGATGTCGCAAGATTTGGGGTTTCCATCTGTTATGATATGTGGTTTCCGGAAACCATCAGGACATTGGTAACCATGGGTGCCGAAGTCATTATGCATCCAACGATGTCCGGAACTATTGATCGTGAAATCGAATTATCTATTGTAAGGGCAATGGCTTCAATTAATCAATGCTATTTCTTTGATGTAAATGGTTTGGATACAGGAGGTTGCGGGCGTTCTATTATTTGTGGCCCGGATGGACGAATCTTACATCAGTCGGAAGGTACAGAGGAGATTATCCCACTTGAATTGAATATCACAAGGGCAAGAAGAAGTCGTGAATTGGGGATCCTTCGCTTAGGACAACCTCTTAAAAGTTTTCGCGACCATATACAAACCCAACAATTTGGGATTTATCAACCCAATATTCCCACCCCTTATCTGGATTCTTTAGGGCCGTTGATAAAACCTACCCGACTTGATAAACTCACGGAATTGAAGATAAAAGAAAATGCAATAGAGCAACTGGGCTCAACCATTCACTATAAAGGGGATGGATCAATCTAAATCGAAATATTATGGGTGGAATTCCAATGAGTAATAAGAAAAAAGCAACAGCAATTAAAGATTATGTGAGCTGGTTTGAAATACCTGCAACAGATTTTCATCAAGCGGTGCATTTCTATAATCACATATTTGGGATTGAAATGGAACAAAACATCACTGATGTAAATGCGATGGCTTTTTTCCCGGTAACATCAGGTATTGGCGGAGCGATAATCGCCGGCCCCGGATCAATTCCATCTGATACAGGACCACTGATCTATTTAAACGGAGGTGATGATCTGGAGAATGTGTTAAATAAAGTAGAGGAGGCAGGCGGACGCATTGTTATGCCAAAAACCCTCATTAGTGAAGACGCTGGCTATTTTGCCATTTTTATAGATTCACAAGGAAACAAACTAGCCTTACATTCAAAAAATTAAAACGTGACTAAAAAAAAATCAAAAAGTGCACCTTATTATAACATCGGCCAGTTACGGGTGGATTATTGGAACAAATTAAAAATTGAATCCTCTGAACTTACCCGTTGCCAAGAGGGGTCTGTGAATGAAAAAACATGTAAACAGAAGGTAGGGGAGTTCATAAACGATTTAAAAGGCGTGGAGTGTTTTTTCGCATTCCCGGGAAAAGAGAGATTACAAAAACTCGAAAAAGCCTTTTCCAGTCATGAATATGCCTCCCTATCCCATTTGGTAGCTGAAACCACAAGACAACTCTTAGGAGACAGTGTTAAAAGCAATCCTGAATTGTTCGATTTTGAGGAACACAGTATGGAGGCTGCAGAGGAACATGAGCAGCACAATAATATTAGAAAAAACCATTTTGAGGTTTTGTTTATCGACAATATTTCCAAAGAGGAAGAGAATAAATTGAAGCATAGTTTAAGAACGCTACAAACTCCAAATGACAAGTTCAGTTATGGGGTTGTGGTGCAACGTTCTTTTCAGGACGCGATGATTAGCTTGTTTTTTAATCACAATATACAAGCAGTGGTAGTACGTTATGCCCCGCCTTACCACTCAAAGCTGATCACCCCTCTTATAAAACCATATATCGAAGAAATTAAAAAATTCGATTTTTCGTCCAAACCGGAAACTGATCTAGGTCCTATCATTGGAAAGTTAATCAAACAACTCCGGCCCGAGTTGGATACCTATTATGTTACAGATACTTCGCTAGGACATCTAAAAGACAGTACTATTAAAGGTTTCAGACGTATATTTTATCAAACAGAAGATATACAGGAACTACATCTCACTATTATGCGTGGTATCGCCGAACGTTATAATACTCCTTTCTTTTCTGCCTTGGTAGAATACAGTCAAAAGCCAACAGGGGTCTTTCATGCTATGCCAATATCCCGTGGGAATTCAGTGTTTAAATCGAGATGGATTCACGATTTTGGCGATTTTTACGGTCGCAATATGTTTTTGGCAGAAACATCCGCTACAACAGGTGGACTTGATTCTCTGTTACAACCAACCGGGCCTCTTAAAAAAGCCCAGGAGATGGCACGCGATGCGTATGGTTCGCAGTACACTTATTTCGTGACCAATGGAACCTCCACCGCGAATAAAATAGTTATGCAGGCCTTGGTTAAACCCAAGGATGTTGTGCTTATAGATAGAGACTGTCATAAGTCACATCATTATGGATTGGTTTTGGCAGGCGCTTACCCCGTTTATTTAGATTCCTACCCTATTGAAGAATACTCTATGTACGGGGCGGTTCCTTTAGAACAAATTAAAACCAAGTTACTGCGATTAAAAGAGGCTGGAAGACTGGACAAAGTGAAGATGTTACTCTTAACCAATTGTACTTTTGATGGTCTTGTATATAATGTAGAACGCGTTATGGAGGAAGTCCTTGCCATTAAACCGGATATGGTTTTTTTATGGGATGAAGCCTGGTTTGCCTTTGCAGGATTTGCATATAGCTATAAGCAACGCACCGGCATGTTTACCGCGAAAAAGCTTTATGAAAAGTATCACAATAAAAAATATAGAAAGCAGTATGATACGCATATCAAAGGATTAAATAATGGAGAACAATCATTGTTACCCGATCCTGATAAGGTTAAGATACGAGTCTATGCCACCCAAAGTACCCATAAGACTTTAAGCAGTTTCAGACAAGGCTCTATGATTCATATTTGGGATGAGGATTTCCGCAGAAAAACTGAAAACACCTTTCTTGAAGCCTATATGACACATACCTCCACCTCACCAAATTACCAAATGTTAGCATCACTGGATGTTGGCAGACGACAAGTACAACTCGAAGGATTTGAATTGGTTGAAAAGAGCATTGAAATGGCTATGGTACTTCGCGCTAAGGTGAGCGACAATCCT
>JBDNHN010000283.1:0-5777 GCA_041688725.1 Gillisia sp. | reverse complement strand
AATAGGAATATCATCCAGAACTGGTAGATTATTTCCTGTAATGGTTTTGGCGATCGCTTCTTTTTGTTCTGTCTGCACGTCAAGCAGGATCATATTTAGGCTGTTGGAGTTTGTCTCCAGAGATGTCTGAGCCAGCAATACGTCTTTTGTGAAATATAGCGTACTTATCAAAAAAGTACCCACTCCAATGGCGAGTACCAAAGTGAGGGTTTGATTCTGAGGCCTGAAAAGGTTCAGTAAACTCTGGCGTGCAGGAAACCCCCAGGAAGCGGGGAAGTATTTTTTTATGGCTTTCATAAACAATTTTGCAACCCCGGCCAGTATTGAAAAGGTAATAATAATGCCACCCACAAAAGCAAGAGAATACATCCAATCCTTCAGTATCCAGAATGAAAAGATAAAAACAAACAGAAAAATCCCTAGCAATACCAGCAATTCTGCTTTTCCGGATTTTGACGCGCCTTCATCCTGTACCCGCAATGCCTGTAATGGGGAAATGTATAGTGTGCCCATTAATGGATATAACGCAAACAAAACAGACATAAAAATTCCAAGCAGCAATCCCATCAGGATCACCTGTGGCGAAAAAGACATTTCTACATCAACCGGTAACAGGTCCTGTAAAAATAAAGGGAATAATTCCTGGAGCAATAATCCAAGGCCGGTGCCAATAATCCCGCCAAGAAGACCCATTGCGGCGATCTGTATCAAATAAATCAGGAAGGTTTGTCTTCTGGTAGCGCCTATGCATTTGAGAACGGCAACAGCCCGTAATTTTCCCTTGATGTAAATATTGATGGCGCTTGCAATTCCAACACAGCCCAATAAAAGGGCGATAAAGGCGACTAGGTTGAGGAACTTGCCAAAATTGTCGTACTGGCGGCCCAATCGCTCGCTTGTTGAAACATGGGTATCCAGATCAGCATCCTGGGCATCAATTACAGGCCCAAGGGTTTTATCCAATTGCTCCATATTCATATCTGGCCCGGCAATGAAGTAATAGGCATAATTTATCCGACTTCCCTGTTGCACTAACCCGGTTTCGGTTATAAATCTGTGAGGAATAATTACGGGGGGAGCGATGGAACTGAAAATTGCAGCACTGCCCGGAACCGATATTAAAGCACCCGCAATGGGAAGGCTAATAGTTCCCACTTTAATGCTGTCCCCGGGTTGGATTCCCAATTGAAGCATCACAGTTGCATCCACCAAAGCGGCGCCGAGTTCCTGATATTGGCTTGCAGCCAAAGCAGGTTCTGTTTCCAGATCCCCATAAAAAGGAAAACCCCCTTCAATACCCCTTACCTGTACTAATTTTGCAGCATCTGTTTTTGGGAAGGCGGCCATGGAAGCAAAGCTGATCTCTTTTGAATTGGCACCGCCCAGAGAATCCATAATCCCCGTTATCCTTTCATTTGGAGGTTTATTGGTATCTATTTTATAATCGGCCCCCATCAGAGATTTTGATTGTAGGGAAATATTCTCCTTCAGATTTTCGCCAAAGGATTGTATGGAAACTACAGCAGCGATCCCAAGGACTATAGAGGCCATAAAAAGGACTAATTTCCTGCCGCTCGCTTTTCCATCACGCCATGCCATTTTTAACAGCCATCCAAAACCGGCCTTTGAAAAACTGCTTTTATTTCTGACTACCATGTTTCAGAAGTCTGGTTTGAGATAATTTTCCCGCCTTTCAGCCTGAGGATACGTTGGGTTTTTTGAGCCAGTTCTATATCATGAGTTACAATTACCAGGGTAGTTCCGGATTCCTTGTTGAGGTCAAAAAGCAATTCAATAACCTTTTCCCCGGTTTCCGCATCCAGGTTTCCGGTAGGCTCATCGGCAAACAGGATAGAAGGATTATTGGAAAAAGCCCTTGCCACGGCTACCCTTTGTTGTTCCCCTCCCGAAAGTTGCGAGGGATAATGATGAAACCGATCTCCCAACCCAACTTTTTCCAACAACTCTTTACTTGTTTTAGCGGCATTTTTAACGCTTTGCAGTTCCAGGGGGACAGCGACATTTTCCAGAGCGGTGAGGGTAGGGAGCAATTGAAAATCCTGAAAAACAAAACCTACATTCCGGTTTCTGAGTACTGCCCGTTCATCTTCTGTTAAACTGCTAAGTTCAGTGCCGCATAAGGATATGGAACCGAAATCGGGCCTGTCCAAGCCGGCGCAAAGTCCCAACAAAGTGGTTTTTCCGCTCCCGGAAGGTCCAACAATGGCAAAGGTTTCACGTTCCTCAATTTCAAAGCTGATGTCATGCAGGACGGTGAGCTTTTTTGAACCACTGGAATAGGTTTTCTCTAGGTTGTGAACGTTTAATATCTTTGCCATCTTTCGAAACTGTATTTTTACTTCTGAAAGAATACAAAATAAGGAAATGATTTTGGTTTTAATCCCTGTGTTATGAGAAAATTACAACTATTTTATGCTTTGTTAGGCTTCATTTTTATTGCTTCCTGTGGGGAAACCATAAAAAAGGAGGAGATAAAAGGAGTAGAGGAGGAGGTCGAAGATCAAGACCAAGAAATTTATGAATCCGGTGTGATCCTATTCTTCGGGACTAGCCTTACCGCCGGAATGGGGTTGGATCCCAATAATGCTTACCCGGGGGTGATCCAGAAAAAACTGGATTCGCTTGACTTGCCATATCAAGTGGTTAATGCAGGATTGAGCGGGGAAACTACAGCAAGCGGAAGAAACAGGATAGGTTGGGTGCTAAATCAGGAAGTGGATATCTTTGTTCTTGAACTGGGCGCTAATGATGGGTTGCGCGGCGTTCCGTTGGATGAGACACGAAAAAATTTGCAGGCTATAATTGATACGATAAGATCAAAAAACCCGGAAACGAAAATTATTCTGGCCGGAATGCAGATCCCGCCCAATTTGGGACAGGAATACACTTCTGAATTCAGGAACATTTTCCCGGAACTGGCTAAAAAAAATAAGATTCGTCTTATCCCCTTTTTATTGGAAAATGTGGCCGGAAATCCTGAATTGAATCAACAGGATGGAATTCATCCTACAAAAAAAGGTCAGAAGATCCTCGCTAAGAATGTATGGGAGGTCTTGGAACCGGAGGTAAGGAAATAGGTTTTTTGGATAAGAGAAAAGAAAAAAGAAGATAGACTTAGGAACCAAGAATCAAGAACAAAAGAGTTCGTTCACCTACCTGCCGGTAGGCCGTTTAGTGGTAAAAAAACAGAACCGGGAACCAAGAGTCTGGAACCAATAAAAATGTCCGTCCCTTCGATTTCCTCTAGTTTATATGTTTTACCCCGTTACTTGATTTTGACTTTAAGGTTTCTTTGTATTCAATCAGATATTTTGCAAAAGCAATGAGCAGAAGATGGCCTCTCTAGGAAAACTCCGTTACTCCATTTTTTAGAGCTTTGTTATAGGCTATTCCAACTCTTTCGAAGAAAATTCCTTCGTTATTTTATTTGTCTTCCCCCACATTCACCAGGTTTTTCTGAACATTAGCTGGGACTTGTTGATAGGAGGAAAATACCGATTTATAGGTTGCACGACCTTTGGTCATGGATCTTAATTCTGTAGAAAACCCGAACAATTCAGCCTCCGGGGCAATGCAGCTTAAAATCTGATAGTTATTGCTGTTGTCAATTCCCTGTATTATGGATCTCCTGGTTTGCAACTCTGTCATTACATTCCCAACCATTTCTTCAGGAACGGTCACAGTCAGTTCCATGGCGGGTTCCAGTAATTTCGGATTTCCATTCAGGAAAGCTTCCTTGAATGCATGAGCTCCCGCAATTTTAAAAGAAATATCGTTTGAATCCACCGAATGCATTTTGCCATCGTATACCATCACCCGGACATCCCTGATATAAGAGCCGGTGAGTGGACCTTTTTCCATAACCTCCAATACTCCTTTCATTATTGATGGCAGATACCGTTGGTCTATTATTCCGCCAACAATGCAGTTATAAAAAACCAGTTTTCCATTCCAGGGAAGATCAACCTGTTCTTTTCCCCTGAGATTAAATCCTTCAGGTTCTTCCATTCCTTCCATCCAGGGTTCTATTTTCATATGTACCTCGGCAAATTGGCCGGAACCTCCTGATTGTTTCTTGTGCCTGTAAGTCGCAGATGAAGATCGTTGTATGGTTTCCCTGAAGGAAATTTTGGGCTTTTCAAAACTCGCTTCAACGCCATAAATATTTTTTAAGGTCCAGTCTATGGTTGCAAGGTGCAATTCTCCCTGACAAGCCAGGATCTGTTGCCTGGTTTCATTGGAAAAGGAGATGATCACCGTTGGATCCTGACTGTGGATCTTTCTCAGAGATTCACTCAGCTTTTCCTCATCCTTGGTGTTTACCGCAAATATGGCCCTCCTGATCCTCGGTTGGGGATATTGAATGGGTTTTATTACCACATCATATCCTTCCTGAGATAAGGTGTCATTAGTTTCGGTATATTTTAATTTTAAGGATGCGCCAATATCTCCAACAGTTAATTTTGTAACCTGTTTTCTCTCTTTTCCATCCATAATAAAGAGTTGGTTTAAGGTTTCAGTTTCTCCACATCGGGAATTCACCAGCTTGTCATTTAATTTAACTTCCCCGCTCATCACCTTGAAAAAGCTAACCTGACCTAAATTAGGCTGATGTACGGTTTTAAAGACAAATACTGCGGCTGGAGCCTCCTTTTTGGAGGAAATTTCTTTTCCATCTACACTTTGTTCTGGTTTCAGGTCGGCAGCGGCAGGAGCTACATTATCGATAAAACCCATAAGCCTTCCACTTCCCATATCATTTAATGCCGAAATACAAAATACGGGGAAGAGCTCATGATTGAGCATTCCGACTTTAATACCTTTGCGCAATTCATCTTCATTAAGGCTTCCCTTTTCAAAGAATAACTCCATCAACTCTTCATCATTTTCAGCTGCCTTTTCAACCAATTCATTATGTAAATTGTCAGCTAATTCTTTCTGGTTTTTGGGGATTTTAAGTTTTTCAGGCTTTCCGCCTTCCGCAGAAAATTTATACATTTTCATTTTTAAAACATCAATAATACATTGAGCTCCATCAACCTTAATCGGATACTGGATCTTCACAGCATTGTTCCCCACCAGGGTTTTGATGCTATTAAAGCTTTCTTCAAATTTCACATTGGGATGGTCTATTTGATTAATGACAAAAAGTGTGGGTTTATGATATTTATCGATGTAATTCCAGATGATCTCAGTCCCAACTTCTACTCCGTACTGGCCGTTGAGGATGGTTAATACGGTATCGGCAACCCGGATTGATGAAATAACTTCCCCGATGAAATCATCCAATCCCGGAGTGTCAAGGATATTGATTTTGTAGTTTCGCCACGCTGTATGCAGCGGAGTTGCATAAACAGAATTTCCTTTTTCATGCTCAATTTCGTGATAATCGGAGATCGTATTTTTGGCTTCTGCCGTTCCACGTCTGTTGATCAGTCCGGCTTCGAACAACATTGTTTCAGCAAGTGTAGTCTTGCCGCTGTTATGAGCGCCAACAAAGACCACATTTTTGATGTGTTTATCGTCGTAAATTTTCATCTGTTTCTGTTTTTAAAGTTGTAATTGATAGTAGAAAATGAAAAACCCTGAAGCAGGTAAAAATTAAAATGGTATTTTGAAGTGGCATTTTTCTAACATTAGGGGTTTCAACATCTTAAATTTAAGAAATAACTTTTGAAAAAATGGCTGATTTTTCGCTGAGTTTCATCATATTTTGAAAACAAATGAATTTTGACTGTTTATAAGAGGCTTTTATT
>JBDNHN010000282.1:0-2765 GCA_041688725.1 Gillisia sp. | reverse complement strand
TTCAGATATAACCTCACGGTTACCACCCTTGCGACTTACTAATGCTTCCAGACGTTACTCCAGCGCATAAGGGACTTGCACCCTCTAGATTAATAAACTACTTTTAAGTAGTTTTAAAGATGCCCATACTGGGCACACACATCGTTTAACAGCAAATAGCGGGTATTGTGGTGAAAAGTGATATTTTAGAGACCAAGAAACAAACAACTAAGCCGACAAAGACGTGTCCTTACTCCACGCCACTTGCGTTAAACAAGACCGGTGCACAAGCAAAAAAACATTAGAAATTGCGGATTAAAAATTAAAACTGACTTCAGATAAATTATGGAACAAGAGCCGACACCGATTACCGATCTTTTGGAACTAATTGTTTTCCTTGGATCAATTGTTTTCATTTTAGGTGCAACTTATCAGATATATATCCTTATCAGAAACAAGAAAACCTGGGCAAGCGGTTTCATTGTTTTAGTTTTAACAAGGGTGCTGACTATCACTTTTTCTCTGATAATTTGGCACTTATGGAATTTTCCATTTGATATAATGTTTTTGTTCTTGTTTTTACCAGCATTATTACCTGAACTGATCCTGAGTCCCTTAATATTAAAGGTTTTTGGCAATGACTTATGTATAAGAAAGCCAGTGCACAACAACATATAAAAACAATGCTAAAACCTGTCTCGAATCGAAACTCTGTGCTCGTTTGCTGCGTCTGATTTTCCTGCGGAAAATCATCGCCGGCAATCGTTGCACTGTTTTTATATGAGACGTTATGTGCAAGCTAAAAAACCACAATTGGAAAAATATAAAACGAGAAAAATACAGTTTAGAGAATTAATCGAAATTGACGATTGGAAAATAAAAGTTTATACCATATCGCAAAACGGAAATTTTGACAACAACCAGTTTTACCAAAATGCGTTAAAAAAATTGCCTGAATGGTTAAGAACAGATAACGGTTTTGACTCTTCCAACGATAAAATAGGTTTCTTGATACTTCATTCAGGAAATGAAGGGATTTTTTCTGTAATTAATTGGTGGGTTGGAAAAAATATGCTGAATACAAATGCTTATATAACCGAACCCAAACAGCCGAATGAATTTACTAAAATATCAGGTAATGGAATAGTCGCTTGTGTTTGGGAATTAGAAGTTATAAATCACGAACGCATATCTTGGTTAAAAAATATTTTAAAGAAAGAGCCAAATCCAAATTTCGAGAAATATTTAGTAGATATAATTAATACTGAAATTTGATGGGAAAACCTGAAATACGATTTGTAAAAAAGACAGATTTAGAAGATTTGGTTAGATTGTGTGAATTACACGCCATTTATGAAAAATCCGAATATAATTCGACCAATAAAAAAACAGAGTTGAACAAACACTTATTTTCGGAAAGACCAACATTATACTGTTTGGTTATTGAACATATGAATGATATTATTGGATACGCCACATATATGAAACAATTTTCAACTTGGGATTCTGACTTCTATATTTATATGGATTGTATATTCTTGACAGAAAAATCAAGAGGTCTTGGACTTGGCGAAGAAGTAATAAATAGAATAAAACAAGAGGGAAGGAAACTTCAATGTAATCACATTCAATGGCAAACACCTGATTTTAATAAACGAGCAATAAAATTTTACAATCGAATAGGTGCATTATCAAAAACCAAAGAAAGGTACTTTTTAGATACGTAAAAGCCTGCACATAACAAAGAACTGAGGTAAAAAACAACTGTTTTCTTCATTAATTTTTGACACTATTATTCCATGCTTACGGATTAAAAAAACAGATCTGTAAGCTATTTTTTTATTTAGATCTCAATTATTTTACGGCCAGTACCGAAACGAATTTATCGTCATAGGGCAGTCCCGATTTCGCGATGGCAAAACACTGTTTCAACAATTTATTTGCTACTGCAATAAGCGCCAGTTTCTTGCTCTTTCCCTTGTTAACGATACGCTCATATAGTGCCCGGCAGGTTCGGTTGTGCTTACAGGCGTTGAAAGCGCAAAGAAACAGTAGGTTCCGCAGTTTTTTGTTGCCAACTTTCGATATCCTGCTGCGGCCCCTTACACTGCTGCCAGATTCCCTTTTGGTAGGCGTGATGCCCACATAGCTGCAAAGCTGTGCGGCGGTCTCGAACTTCGAAAAACCATCAGTCACCACGATCAAAAACAAAGCTGTGTTCCACACATATTTTAGACCTTTCTCATCCATGTATATGGTTGGGGGAGTAGAAACCTTTCCGCAAGAATGACAATAGCCATAATCCTTAGCATATCCAATATAATTTATGAATTTTCCGTCTCGGTTTTCTTTGTTTCAACAAGGGCTGATTAATCTAAAATCCCTTATTTTATTGAATTTCAATGATCTTTCTATTTTTGTGTACATATATTATTATTTATGGGGCTAAAGTACCTAAGCTATATGAGCAGTTTCAATAATTATTGCTATGCTCACTTTTATCCGCTGAAGGTGGTTCACATTGACCGCCCTATCCAATAAAGCTACGAGGAGTTAAATTATCGTTCAAAAAATTATTTAAGAGGAATAATAGAATAAATCAACTCATTCGTTTCCATATCAAAATAGGGTAGTGCACCATTGCCTTGTGGATCTACATTAACTACTCTATGATAACGTTTAACTAATTTATAAGTAAGGTTTTTTATGTCACCTTTTGTAGCAGGTTTACTATCCATAGGAGTGAATATAGTCTTTACAGCATCGGCAGCTAAACTTCCAGCCGC
>JBDNHN010000281.1:0-2617 GCA_041688725.1 Gillisia sp. | reverse complement strand
TTGATATTTTTTTTCGTCCTTTACTATACCGTGAGTTCTAAGCATTAAAAGCTTTTCATAGAGTGCTTTATCATTGGTAGTGATCATTCCTCCTTCTCCACAGGCGATGTGTTTTACGGGATGAAATGAAAATATTGCCAAATCTGCAAATTTTCCATTTCCACATGATTGTTTATTATTATCAACATCTATAAAGTAACCGCCAGGTGCATGACATGAATCTTCAATTATCCAAAGATCATATTCATTTGCCAACAATCTAAATGCTTCCAGATCTACTGCTCTTCCGGCAAAATCAACTGGAATTATACCTTTATAGGTTCCTTTGGGAGATGCCTCCAGAAGTTCCCTTACTTTATTAATATCCAGCAAATAGGATTCAGGATCAATATCCGCAAAAACTACTTCCCCACCACAGTACCTCACACAATTGGCCGAAGCGGCGAAAGTAATAGGTGTCGTAATTACCTTATCTCCTTTCTTTACCTCTAATGCCATTGCACAAAGGTGCAGGGCAGCGGTTCCATTAGAAACAGCAACAGCATATTCACTTCCAACATAGGAAGCAAAAGCTTTCTCAAATTCATCAATTTTAGGTCCCTGAGTTAAATAATCAGATTTTAGGGTTTTAATAACTGCCTGAATATCTTCTTCGGTAATGTTTTGACGGCCGTAGGGAATGGGTTTGTCAGCCGTTAACTGTGAACCGGAAACAGGTTCTTTATCATTTTTACGATTATTCGCATTCTGAGTACTCAAAATGCTGTTTTTGTTTTGATTGTCGTTTTTCATTTCTTGATCTTTTTTGTACGCACAGTTTACAGAATACGGTTTTCAGTTCCCAGTTCCCCGTTTACAGTTCCCAGTTTACAGTTCCCCGTTTACCGTTCCCTGTTCACCGTTAAATCCTCTGCATTATCTTTTTTCGAAGCCCGAAAATGATCGCTTTACAATCATCTATGTTAGCTATAAGCGATGCATGGTCTTCTGTTGCAATATATTTTAATCTAAATGATAATTCGATTTGAGTATCTAGTTCGCTCAACGAGCCTATTGCAATAGACAAAAAATTTACAAATTCCTTGTCAGTTCTTCTCCCTGCACCCTCGGCAATATTAGAAGGAACGGAAACGGCAGCCCTTCGTAATTGTGAAATAATCCCAAAACGCTCATCTTGAGGAAAATTTAAAGTAATCTTATATACCTCTTCAACTAAATCCATAGCCTTTTTCCAGCCGTCTAAATTTTTATGTGGATGTTTATTTTTTTCCATTTTTTCCTGCCAATTATCCCAGTTTACGGTTTTCAGTTCCCAGTTCCCAGTTCACCGTTTTCAGTTCCCAGTTCCCAGTTCACCGTTTTCAGTTCCCAGTTTACCCTTTACCGTTTACCGTGAACAATGGATCTATATGTTCTTTTATCAAAGCTCTTAATGAGGCAACCGTCTCCCATTCTGTGTTGGTTCCTGAATTGTAATTAAATCCCTTTTCTACTAATTCAGCTTTGAAATTTCCAATAAAATCATTTAAATTAAAATTTGGCACAGAGGGTAAAATAGTATAATATTTGCCTAAATCATAAGTGTAAAATGCATCTGAAGTTGTAATCATTTCTTCGTGAATTTTTTCCCCTGGTCTAATTCCCACTATTTTTAATTCACACTCAGGAGCAACCGCTTCCGCAACATCAGTAATCGTATAAGAAGGGATTTTTGGAATAAAAATCTCCCCTCCCCAAGCATGTTCCATCGCATGCATAACCATATCTACCCCTCCTTGTAAAGAAATATTAAAACGAGTCATCGTTGCATCTGTAATTGGCAAAACTCCTTCTTTCTTTTTATTCATAAAAAAGGGAATTACAGAACCATTAGACCCCATAACATTTCCGTAACGAACCACAGAAAATTTTATTGGATTGAAGCCTTTTATATTATTGGCTGCAACGAATAATTTATCTGAAGTCAACTTAGTAGCTCCATACAAATTGATTGGAGCACAAGCTTTATCTGTAGAAAGTGCCACAACACTTTTTACACCGGTTTGTAAAGCTGCATGAATTACATGTTGCGCACCGCCAATATTTGTTTTAATACATTCATCCGGATTGTATTCCGCCAAATGGACATGTTTCATTGCAGCGGCATGAATCACATAGTCAACTCCTTGAAAGGCTCTTATAAGACGCTCTTGATCTCTAACATCTCCAAGAAGGAAACGTATTTGAGGATATTTATTCAATGGATACTCCTGAGCCATTTGGAACTGCTTTTGCTCATCTCTTGATAAAATAATTATTTTTTTTACCTGAGGATATGTTTTAAAAATATGGCTTGTAAGTGCTTTTCCTAAAGAACCTGTGCCCCCAGTTATTAATATTGTTTTGTTATTTAGCATACTTCAATTTTATTGTATCAATTGTATTCCGGTTTAATTAATATAAATATTTCAAAATTAACCTAATTCAAAGATTTAAAATATTCAATTGTTTTGATAAGTCCTGCCTTTAATTCAATGGTAGGTTGCCAATTCAATTTACTTTTAGCCAATTCTATTATTGGCTGTCTTTGCAATGGGTCATCTTGAGGTAGATCATGAAAAACAATCTTACTTTTACT
>JBDNHN010000034.1:0-7133 GCA_041688725.1 Gillisia sp. | reverse complement strand
ACTTTAAAGGTCTCAACCTTAGTTTCACCGGCATCTAAATACTGAACATCAGCGTTTGGAACAGTATAAGTCCATTCCCCTGCAGCATCAATAGTCAAGCTTCCAAGAGCATCTGTACTAGCTATAATACCTGTAGTTTTGAAGGAGTCTTCTCCGGTATCAGCATCTGTAATAGTAAGAATGCCCGTATCCGTTAAAGTAGGATCTGTTGCGTCTTCTGTAACTCCTCCAATATCATCTCCAGCAATAACTGCGGAATCATTGACTCCCGTAATAGTGATGGTAATTGTATGTTCTGTATTATCTAAACTGTAAACTTTAAAGGTCTCAACCTTAGTTTCACCGGCATCTAAATACTGAACATCAGCATTTGCAACGGTATAAGTCCATTCCCCTGCAGCATCAATAGTCAAGCTTCCAAGAGCATCTGCACTAGCAACTATTCCGGTAGTCTGGAATTCAGCTTCTCCTGCATCAGCATCTGTAATAGTAAGAATGCCCGTATCTGTTAAAGTAGGATCTGCTACATCTTCCGTTACAGCACCAGTATCATCTCCAGCAATAACTGCGGAATCAGTGGTATTGGTTACCTCAATGAATACCGTAGCCACATCAGATATAGCCAACGTGTTATCTTTAATGGTATAATTTACATTCGCAGTACCCACAAAGTCGGTAGCAGGAGTGAAAATTACATTTCCTAAAGCATCTACCGCATAACTTCCAATAGTAGCAATTACTAATGGAGTACCAGTGGTACCTGTATTCGTATTATCAGTCGGATCGATCAAGATGATAGTCGAAGGCACTACATTGCCATCCACATCAGTATCATTGTCTCCAATGGTAGCGATCGTAATATCAGTTTCTTCCTCGGTAGTATAAGAGGTAGTAGTTGAAGCATCCAAATAATCATCTACCGCTACTGGTGCATCATTCACCGCACCAACTGTTACCGTTACGGTAGCTGTATCAAATAATCCATCTGGATCTTCTATTGTGTAATCGAATGTTGCTTTCCCCACAAAGTTTTCAGCTGGGGTAAAGGTTACGCTTCCATCATCTGCATTCAATATGATTGTTCCGTTAACCGGATTACTTACTGCTGTAATAGTTAATACATCTCCGTCAGCATCTGTATCGTTTGAAACTACCAGATCTGCATTGGTCAGTGTAATTGGCTTATCTTCATCTGTAGTGGCTGTATCATCAATAGCCTCTGGAGCATCATTCACCGTATCTACTGTTACCGTCACCTTAGCAATGGAACAAAGACCATCCAAGTCACATACCTGATAGGTAAATGAATCTTCCCCATAAAAGTCAGGATTCGGAGTATAGGTGATTTCACCTGTTTTAGGGTCTACACTTAATGATCCGTTGGTTGGTTCTAGAAGATCATTAGTACTATCACCTACAGTCACACTGGATAGATCTAAATTATTATCACAATCGGTATCGTTGTCAATCACATTTATAGTTACCGCAGTATCTTCTGGTGTGGTAGAAGTATCGGCTTCTGCAACAGGAGGACTTATAACCTCTATTGTTTGATCACAACTTAAACTAATATTGCCCGCCGCATCCGTTGCTGTCCATGTAATTGTAGTAACACCTACTGGATATCCAGCTGTTAAAGCCAATTCATCTGAACGAACTCCCGTATAGATAAATATTGTTGAACAATTATCGGTAGCCGTCGGGTTTGTTATAGTTACAATAGCATCACACTTATCAACATCAGACTGTGTAGAGATATTGGCAGGACAAGTGATTTCTGGTTTTTCTGTATCCTCTACTGTTACCTTTATTGCTGTAGTATAACCCGAATGGCACACAACATTATCTAAAGCTGAAACTGTTATTCTTCTAAATTGTGTAGTTGTCGTTAGAGCTCCCGGAGAAAATGTTTCAGAATTTGCACCTTCTATATTAGTCCAGCTAGGTGTTGTAAGATCTGTATTGGATTCCCATCGGTAAGTGATAGTTCCTGAACCGGTACCTTCTTCTGTAGAAGTAAGTTCTAATGGTGTTGCTCCATTACAAATTGTTTGATCAGTCGCAATAGTTCCTGCTGTAGGTACATCCTGTACCGTAACCTCAACTAAGGATGTTGGTAAGCTTTCGCATGCAGCACTATTTAATGTTGAAACTGTTATTCTTCTATATTGTGTAGTTGTCGTTAGTGATCCAGGAGAATAAGTGGCAGATCTTACACCTTCTATATTAGCCCAGCTAGGTGCTGTAAGATCTGTATTGGATTCCCAACGGTAAGCGATAGTTCCTGAACCGGTACCTTCTTCTGTTGAAGTAAAGCTTACGGGGCTACTACCATAACAGATTGTTTGATCAGTCCCAATTGTTCCTGCTGTAACCTGGCCTTGTACAGTTAAAGTTGTCGCAGCTTCGCTCTCGCAAATACTGGCTTCATTAAAATAAATAACTTTATACCTATTACCATCCATGCTGTAGGTAACATTGGTCAAAACTAAGGATACCTCGTCGCCTGAAGCTGCTGTCCCATTTTCTCCTGAAATATTTGCATAACTATCTCCATCATCTGTACTTACCTGCCATTGATAGGCAACAGTAGTACTTGAAGTGGTAGCAGGATTTGTCGGTAAAATAGTTACAGATACACTTGATGTAAAAGTAACTGTTTCCCCAACACATGCTGTTTTATCAGAAGGTACTTCAACCACATTTACAGTAGCCGCTTGTTGGAATGTGTTTTTATTTCCTAACGGCGAAGTTCCAGAGGTCTTAGCAGGTGCTGGATACGAAGCTGAAATAACTTTTCCATCTTCAGAAACTAAATTATTAGTTAACGTAGGTGTTCCATTACCATACATTGTATTGTTATCTCCTTGTGAAATACCATCTGCATCCTGATTACTATATGCTTCATTAGAATCACTACAACCGTCAGCATCGCTATCTAAATCTAAACGATCTGGAACTCCATCATCATCAGTATCCTTATCACTTCCTAAAAACAAAGTGTTATTACTAGGTGATTTATAAGAACCATTAAAAAAACATGGATCTCCTATGATAGAGAAAAGTCGATTAACACTAGAAGTTGGATTGGCTCCTATGCTAATTTTAATTTGAGAAACCTTTTTATATTTTACAGTTGCCATTACTGGCATAGACAAAACAGTAATTCCCGGATAATTTTGTACGGGACCCCAAAATGAAGTTCCAGTTTTAGTACTACTTATTGTTAATTTTGTAGGTGTTTCAACTGCATATAAAGCCGACCCCATTACATCAAATTCTACCCATTCTCTACCAATAGAACTATCACCATCTATATCTACAGCAGTAAGTACAAAATCTCTTAAAACAGTTGGTGTAGAAGTTCCACTCAATACAAATACAAAATCAAATTTAGCTTCTGTATTTCTAGGTTTTAAAACTGGTTGAAAGGCATTTAACTGTCCACCATTAACTCCTGAGTCGTCATCAATATTAGTTATACCTGGATTCATTTCTCCAGATGAAACAATAGTAACTAAGGCATCAACGCCTGCTAAAACTTCAGGAAAACGATAAACAGCATCAGTACTTAACGCAGTACCAGAAACAAGTACAGAATTTTTAAATACTAGAGTAGGGAAATCACTACATAAATCTGTTTGCTCATCAACATCTAAAATACCATCATTGTCATCATCTAAATCACAAGGATCAGCAATTTCATCCTTATCGGAATCGGTATCACTAATTGTTAATGTAATTGGTATTCTGAATGAACTTAAACATCCCGAATCGTTTCTACTTTCAACCCAGTAAGTATAAGTTCCAACTGCATTTACTGAAGCTGGTGGTGTATATTCTGCTCCAGTAATAATCGGATTTCCACCAGTAGACTCTGCAAACCAATCTACCGATTCTCCTGAATTTACATCTACAGATAATGTTGGATTTGGCAAACCAACACAAATTTCTCTGTTGCCCATGCTTGACGGAGGCAAAAGTCTTGAATTTACAGTTATAGTTACCGTAAATTTATTACCCTCACAGCCAGTAGCAGTTACTTTTGGTGTGATGTTGTACTTAACGGTCCCCGGTGAAGTTCCACTATTAACTAATGTTTGCGTAATGATAGACCCAGTTCCATTGCTAAAGCCTGAAATCGTTCCGCCAATTGGTGCAGTTGCAATTGCCGCAGTCCAAGAATATTCTGTCCCTTCAAGCGTACTGGTTAACTCACTACTAAAAGAAGTACCTGTACAAATAGTCTGAGTATTGGGTATAGCTGTACCTACTGGTTTTGGATTTACCGTTACAGTTGTTGCAGCTGAAGGAACTGAATTACATAATTCTCCTCTTTGAACTATTGCTCTAAATTGAGTGGTTTTATTTAATGCTCCTGAAGTATAGGTTACATTAGTAATTGCAATATTAGTCCAGGTAGATCCATCGTTTGTTGATCTCTCCCATCTAATTACATTTCCAGCATGACCTGATAACGTTAGTACCCCGCTGGTGAATCCTGCACAAATAGTTGTTCCTCCAGAAACAGTGCCTCCAACACTTGCCGGTGCTACAGATACTGTTACCGTAAATGGGCTGCCTGAACAACTATTGGAAGTTGGTGTAACAGTATATATTGCCGTCTGGCCTGTATCTGTAGTGTTAGTTAATGTTCCTGTAATTTTAGAACCACTTCCTAAAACCCCTCCGGTCATACCTCCAGTTACTGTAGGAATAGACCAACTATAGGTCGTTCCGTCTGGCACTATCCCAATTGTGCCATTTATCGGGGTTGCGGTAAAAGACACGCCACTACAGGTAGCTGCTGTCATATTATCCACAAAGGGTTTACCCAAACAAAAATTTAAACCAAATTCTGATGTGTTCTTATTGGTATCTGTAGCATTGGTATCTGTAGCAGTGGCAGTAATTCTATCTCCATTAACAATGCCAGTCACGGCTATGGAACCGTCAAAATTACCACTTGCGTCTGTAATAAGAGATCCTAAATAAGTTTCACCTTCGCCATGTTCGCTAGGATCATTATCGCTTTTAAAAATCTCTACAATTGAATTCGCAAATAAGGTCTGATCAGGGGCACTACCTACATATCCAGAAACAGTAAGTGTACTACCACTAAGTGTAGCTGAAGTGAAAATCGGGAAATCCATATCACTATTAGCTAATGTCCCATCCTTTGTTCCGTTGTTATCTGTTACTCCGTCCCCTACTCCATCTGGACCTAAATCAATACCTAAATAGGTATTATTATAAATGCTGTTTTGTGTAACTAAATGATTTTTAGTATCTCTACCTTCCGGTGTAATTAATACTCCCACCGAATTATTAAATATTATGTTTTTTCTAACGATAACATTGTTAACACCTTTCCGAAGTTGAACTCCTGCCGTAACATTATTTCGGGAAGTATTATTTTCAATGATTGTATTATTGGGAGTATCGCCAATGTTTGTACTTCCACTCTCTATTCCATTACCTCCACTTGCTGAGGGTTCTCCGTCTTTAGTAATATTATCCCGACTTAGATTATATCTGGCAACAGAATTTATTCCGTCCAGATCAATTCCCTCATGGCTATATGTTCTCCATCCACTACCAAAAACTTCACTATAAGTAATTTCCAGTTCAGAACTAGGTTGAGCTCCAACTACACCACTCTTTCCTGCCCATCCTACATAACACTTGTCAACGATGCTTGAGGCTGAACTACCAACTAAAATATTAAAATTATTAGTTTTTAATGTATTGTCGGTAGGCTTTGATCCATCTGCCCTTGTACCTAATAGCACGTTACGAATAATTGTTCGATCTCCAGAAACAGCAATAATATTATAACCATTAAACAATGCCAATCCCTGGATAAGAATATCAGAACCTGTAATACTTAAAACAGCTGGTGCATTTGTTATATTTGAAGATCCAATAATTTCAATTTCTGGTTTTTGGTATTGTGGTAAATCAATTGCATCCACCCCTACTTTACCACCAGTACCAACCACACCAGTATTGGTATCACCTACATTTAATGTTTGTGTAGTAGCATCGATACTAGTACCGTTACTACTTATATTAGGAAGCGCAGAATTTAGCGTAATAGTACCTACACCTGAGGTTAATTGATTTGTTGTCCCTGCTCGTATTCCGGGAACCGCCGTACCTTTAGAAATCATAAAAATAGATACATCCAATCCTGCAGTTTGTCCGGCGATGGCTAATCCTGTATTTCCAAGCGAGTTAGCATTAATGATGAATTGATGCAGCGATCCCTGACCATCATTATTCGTATTGACTATTGTATTATAATTATAACCAAAATCAACTCCACCAATATTGGAGGAAGTTAATGTTACTTTCGAAACAGATTGTGCAGTACCTCTTAAGCCTGTATTGTATACAAAGGTTGTAGTATTAAAGGTCGCTCCAGCCGGTGCATTCAAGGGGTCGGCAACTGTTGGGTCAGTTCCTCCTACCCAATTAGTTACAGCTATTGCTGAACCTGAGGAGGCATCGGTTCGGAAGGTCTGTACTGGAAGGTTGGAGCTTATATATCCAGATCTTGACGAAGTGACAGAAGAATTAACCACTCGAACATAATAGTCACTAGAACTTAATTCTGAAAAGGAATAATTACCATTAGAATCTGAAGTAGTACTTTTAATAAAAACACCCGTAGAATTATAAAGTTCAACCCTTGCATTCTCTCTTCCTATCCCGTTACTCTTATTTCTACCAGCACCACCGCCATAATTAATATCCTCAAAAATATTTCCTGAAATAGTTCCGGTAACTGTTACATCAAGAGTCTGATTTGAGCTTATTCCACAGTCTGTAGTGGCCGAAACTGAAATTGTTCCATTTTGACCCACACTACCAGTTGTAACTTTAATTTCTCTAGTTCCACTGCCCGAAGTGATCGTCCAACCGTTTGGAACCACCCAATTATAAGAAGTTGCGTTATTAACCGATGTAACACTGTATGTCTGTCCGGTAAGATCAGACCCTTTATTAGCACTTCCTATAATTTGACCAGGTGTTTCTGGAGAATTTACCGTTACTGAAACTTTAGTTCTGGCGCTTTCTAATTTATTATCTGTTTGACTTACAAAGTAGCTTCCTGTTACTAATAAATT
>JBDNHN010000280.1:0-5247 GCA_041688725.1 Gillisia sp. | reverse complement strand
TTTTTTATGGGTGTTTTCGTCAAAAATGCAATTTTAAAGGCTTGTATTTTAGAATAATTGCATTTTAGAAAGTTAAATTAATTAACGTTTTATTAAGATATACTTAAAAATTTTGTGTTTTAAGTTATATTAACATCCATTAATTTCATTTAACCTTTTCTATCCACTTGCCTATGTAAGAATAATTTTACAAGATAATACCATTATTTTTTTTTATTTTTTTTATATTAGATGTTAAATTCCTACACTTAATGGATTGATCTTCCCCCGCAAGATTCTCCTTTTTTATACCCCCATATTTTAGTCGATTTTAACTTAATGATATAAAAAGATGGAAAAAAAATTACTTCTTCTTATTGGGGCCAATATTAAATTTACCGTACAAATTGAGGAAATGTTAAGCGTTAATTTTCATATTCACACTGTAGAAAGTGTGCATAGTGGATATAATTTGGCTATTAAATATTTGCCAGATATTATTCTTATTGATCAAACTTCGGTGGGAACAGAGAGTTTAAAAAATTTATCACATTTCAAGTCCTCACATTTTCTAAACAAAATCTTATTAGTATTACATTCAGCAAAAGAGGAAAAAAGTACCGTAGAAGCATATTTTAACAGTGAAGTAGATTTATTCCTATACGATTCCCAGACATTTGAAGAAATTTCGAAGTTAATTATAAACGAATTGAATAAGGTCCAATACTTAACGAATTATTGGAGAGATTCTTTTATGGGATTGTTTAATTTAATGCCGTATCCTTTTGTTCTACTGCAAAATGAAATGATAGTTTCCATGAACGATGCTTTTAGAAGGACATTTCATATTGAGCGATTTAAAAGGGTTCATATATCCGAATTTGTTCATTATAGAAATAAAAGTAAAGTTGTTAATATTTTAAAAAAATTTTCCCGGAATTACCATATGAAAGAATCAATAGATGCAGAATTGCTTTTAAACTCTAAAAAAGTGAGGATGGGAAAAATATATTTTTCAAAATTGGACAAAATGATAAGTGGACAATTTATTATGATGATTTATTTTTCAAAAGAGGAAGATTTTTTAAACGGGGATGTTTTAAATGATATGGAAAATAAGGTTTCTAAAAAGGAATCCAATAAAGAGGATCAAAGGTTTTTAAATTTCCATTTCACTAGACGGGAAAAGGAAGTACTAGAACTGTTGTGCAGCGGTTACAGGACCAAAGGTATTTCAGATGCATTATGTATTACTGAAAAAACAATTGAAAAGCACCGTTCCAATATTATGAAAAAAACCAATTGCGATACGATTTTAGAAAGCGTGCTTTTTGCTTTAAACCACCGTATTATAGAATTGAACTATGTTTCATAGGTTTTTGTTAAAAAGATTGATACCTGTTTAAAATTCCACTCGTTGTAATACTTGCTTTTACCAGCTTATCAAAGGTATGATTATCGTGAATTTGCCGGTTCGCCCCGTTGGTAAAAATCCTTCATCCATTCCATCATTCCCTCCAGGGTGTAACGGTCTTCCCCGGTTCCATTTATTGCGCTTACTAACCCTCTCCCAAACTCATAATGCTGGAGACCAAATTGTCTCTGGGTTTCCTTTCTTGAAAAACCCTTTTTTGTGATGCTCCAAAGAAATTTATCTATGGTCAATTGGTTCTATTTCAGGATAAATAAGGCCAACCATAAAAAGCCAATATTATGAAAATTTTTGGTTAACAAAATCTTAGGGGAAACCCCCCATTATTTTATAAACTTTTGAAAGTAGTTTAGCATTGTTAAGTGATAGTTGTTTCCCCTATAAGTAATTTATCACTATAAAATTCAACCCTTCCCCAAAACTAATTATTACAGCTATACAAATTAAAAATATTGTGTGGTTAACGATTGTCCAAAATTAAATTTTTGTTCAAACTAATTAGGTAAATTATGAAAACCAGCAAATTACTTTTTACAGCCATAACTGCTATAACCCTTCTGCTTTGTGGCTGTAGTATAAAGGATGAAGATAGTAGTGCTTATTTAGGAAAGGAAGGTACTGGCTCCATTTACTTTAGTGGGATGTTAAAAGAACTTACTAAAAATTCCCGTATGTCTTTGGAAAATCTGGATGTAAATATTCCGAAGTGTAAGGACAATATGGAACCGGCCTTTGTAAGAATTGCATTGAGGAATATCGGTTTGGAAACCGGAGAAATGGTATGGGTGGAAGATAATGATGGAGATGATGATTATTTTATTGACATATCCGTAGTGCCTTTTTCCAACGATAGTGATAATAATGGTGCACCTAATTTTCTTACTACTGAATCATTGGAACTGGAACTAAAAGCCGGAAACTATTCCCTTGAATATTTTGCCGTCCTTAATAGCAATAAGGAAATTATAATGATGGCCCCTCGTGAAGATGGAAACTATGGGCCAGCCCAGTTCCAAAATTTTGTAAACATAGCCTTGCCTGTCCCAATAGATATTAAAGAAGGGACAAAACACTATACTCAATTAGAAACCATTTGTTATGATGAGAAGTTTGCCCTTGCCTATGGTTATTTGTTTTTTGATTTTGAACGTGTAGAACTCACCCATTTATGTGTTTTTGGAAATATTTGTGATGAAAACCAAAAACATGCCCCGGCGCACTTCAGGTTGAAAATTTGGGAGTATTTTCTTGAAAAGGGTGAAACTGGAAGGGAACTGGTAAACCGTACAAACCAGGTTGATTTTTCTTCTCAGGACACCAATCAACTTACTGCCTTGCCACTTTGCGTGCCCCTTCCCGATAGACAGGGTACCGATTATTACTTTGGGGAAATTTATTTGATTGATGAAAATGGAGGTGAGCAACTTATTAGAGAAGGCATATTCGAAGATACAGATCTACTGCAATTTTATGATGAAATTGAGGATGTTTATGATTACTATCACTTTAGGGAATCTTGTTGCGGGTACGATGACAACGCAGCCTTGTTGATGGACATCGTGCCAGAGGAGGAGGATTGTACCGTTAATAATCCCCCTTCAAGCTGTGAAACGGCCTATATGTTTGGCGACACCGAATTTTACGATTTAGAATTGAAAGGAAATAATTGGGGTTGGGCAGAATATTTTGAGCTAAGCGATCTGGAAAATGGAATCTATTCCAGCACACTATATGCCGCCGCTGCCCAAAATGATTTAAATAAAGGATTTCCTGCTGGGGAAGTGCACATAACAATAGAGGGAACTAATGTAAAGGTAAATATTCAGCTTATTGAAGGTTGCACCTTAGGTAATACTCACGTGTACCTGTCTAACGAGGTACCCACAAAATCCTCTCCGGGTCAATATGGAAATACCCATAGTAATGTAGGAGGAAAATTAGATTCATTCCATTTACAATACAGCGGGGATGGAAACTTTTGGATAATTGTGCACGTAGAAGTTTGTTGTGAAATCGACTAAAATAAAATAAGTCCTTGTGACATCTATTTATAAATGTTTTACTAAACAATCAATTATTAATTAATCTAAATTTTTTTATTATGAAAAATGTTAAAATTTACTTTGCTTTCGTAGCTGTATTTGCTATGATGTTCACTTCCTGTAGCAAGGACAACCAAGACACAGAAGGTCCTGTTGCCGTTGAAGTGGGCGAACTGTCATTATCCGCTTTACTGGAGCAATACTCCAGTCAAAACAGGCAGCAGGAAAACTCCGCAAATCCGCCAAGTTGTGATATGGAGGATGTAAAACCTGCGTTTGTACGTGCGGCCATTAAGGATCCCGACGGGAATTGGATAGATGATGGGGTTGCTACCAATGGTTACTATGTTGATATTCCAGTTATTCCCATATCCTCTGACAGCGATGCAGATGGAGCCGAAAACTTTTTGACGTATGAGGCCGATTTTCTTGAACTGGAGGAAGGCACCTATGAATTGGTCCGGTTCTCAGTACTTAATGCAAGTAAGACTGAAATTTTGCTTGCGCCCAGTTCAGACGACACTTATGGCCCTGCAAATTTTGCCAATTTTGTAGAAAATGCTTTGCCTATTGATATTTTTGTTGAGGCTGGCACAAAAACATATCAGGAAATAGAAGTACTCTGTTACGATGAAGCAATAGCAAATGAATATGGATATTTATTCTTTGATTTTGAAGAAGTGCCATTAACTTATATCTGTATCTTCGGTAACGAATGTGATGAATATGGTAAACACACACCTTCACACTTTAGAGTTAAAGTATGGGAGTATCCTGCTTTACCAGGAGAAGGTGACGTTGTATTTACAGATGAAAATGCTCTTGTAGATGGGACTAACGATTTCAACAATGGTGAAAATGAAGGAGAAGTTACTCAAGCAGATCCATTATGTTTTCCATTGCCAGATCGTGATGGCGAGAACTGGTTCTATGGTGAAATTTATACTATAGATGAGAATGGCATAGAAAAATTAATTAGAAGAGGAGATTTTTTTGATGAAGATACTAAAGATGAAGCCTTCGGAGGAATTGATGATAAGAAGAATTACTGGCACTTTAGAGAAGGTGATTATTGTGGTGAGGATTCAGATCCTTGTTTGTTGAGTAGGTTTGTTGATTCAGAAGAAGAAGCTACTATGACCTTTGGTCCAGATCTTAATGATATTCAAGGCTTAGGTGATTTGGAAACAGATTATATTGATGTTGATACTGATGATGATGGTCTTTACTATCAAGATAATGACCAACCAGCTGTGGGAGCTCCCGCACCATTTGGAGGGTATTTAATTACCAATAATCCACAGAACTATTACGGTCCTTTTGTAGGTCTTCAAGCCGGAGACGATGGCAACATGATTGTATTTGACGGTTCACCAGATAAGTCAGATAAGGTTCTCTATACCTTAAGAACTCCAGAATTATGTGCCGGTGACACTTATTTCCTTAAAATGAGAGTTAAAGATATTAGTGCACCAGATGTTAATAACGCTAGATTGCGTGTTATTTATCGAGCAGGTAGCCCAGAAACCGCTACTTTAGCAGGGAATTTTGAAATTGATCCTTTAGTTAAAGACGCTGATGGAAATTGGAGCACCGTTGGATTTATAATGACCGCTACAGAAGATGGTTCCATGTTAATTAGGATTAGGGACAGTGAGGATGATAATACAGGTAACGATTTTGCTATGGATGATATTGTTTTATCAAATGATCCTACTGTTTTAAATGGAGTAGCCAATATCAACCCCTCAAATTAATAATTTAATAATCCAGGTGTATTGACAGGACTGGACA
>JBDNHN010000033.1:0-2636 GCA_041688725.1 Gillisia sp. | reverse complement strand
GGGATTTACGGGTAAGAAATTCCCTGCTTCACATTCCGCTCCAAGTGATTAGAATAATTTTGTAGCAAACTATCAGTAAATTATTTACCTTTAGTACCTAGTTAATTTTACCCTTCCCCGATTGAGAAAGAATTTATGTTTAATTTTCTCTTAATTCCTCCCCACACAAAGCTTTTTGGTTAAAAAATCCATTGTAATTTATTTTGCACGGTTATGAAAATAAAAGCGCCAAGTATCATCCTTTTATGGGTATTCATTCTAGTGATATCTCCCTGTACCTGGGCTCAGGATAACAAACTTCCCGAGCCTCAGATGAATTCTGACCCGGGTGGGCCTCCTCCTCCGGGCTTGGTAGTCCCTTTGGACACTAATATTTTCATCCTTTTTGCAGCCGGACTTGGCCTGGGGATCTATTTTCTTACCGCTTCCGGGAAAAAATCTACATCAATTCCTTGATCATTTTAATCCTCTAAATATCCGGTTCCGCCGGTTTTATAAACCGGTTTTGGATTTTGAGCATAATTCCAACAACTTAATTAAGCCTGAATTGGATCTTTACCAGGCCCGGTAGGGCCTGGTTGCAAATGACTAAATTCATGTAAAGCGTATGTCTTCTAAAATAGTTGTAGTACATTACGCACGAATATGAGAAGATATATGCGATATAAAATCCTTTCATCGGTAGTAATGATGCTTTTGTCGATAAGTTCGTGGGGGCAAGTCCATTCCCATAAGCTTCCAGCACCGCAGATGGCTTCTAATGGTGATCCAGCACCGCCTCCTCCAGGTTTAATAATAGACGATAATATTTATTTACTGGCAACCGCCGGTTTTGGGCTGGGTATTTACTTTTTAAGGATGAGAAAAATTTCTTAGGAAAGCTCGGTCAATCGTTTTACGTATTTCCCTATCATATCAAATTCCAGGTTTACCTTACCGCCTTTTATGAGCTGTTTAAAATTGGTGTTGTAATAAGTGTATGGAATAATGGCTACACTAAATTCGTTCAGTTTTGAATTTATCACCGTCAGGCTTATCCCGTCAATAGTAATAGAGCCTTTCTCTATTGTTATATTGTGCATCCCGGGATCGTATTCAAAGGTAAAAACCCAGCTTCCGTCTTCCTCTTTGATGTTATTGCAAATCCCTGTCTGGTCTACATGGCCTTGAACAATATGCCCGTCCAGGCGGTCGCCAAGGATCATTGCGCGCTCCAGGTTCACCCAGTCGCCTTGCTTCAAATATCCAAGATTGGATTTTTCCTGGGTCTCCTTAATTGCGGTAACAGTGTAAACCCCGTCTTTTAAATCAACTACCGTCAGGCAAACTCCATTGTGAGCCACGCTTTGATCGACTTTTAATTCGGGTACCATTTTAGCGGCAATTTTTATATTGAGATTGCCGTTTTCACTGGCACTTTCAATAACTTCTCCTACTTCTTCAATAATTCCTGTAAACATATTTATGGATTATTCTTACATTTGTGATGTAAAAATAGAAATAAAAAACGGGGATAGTATGAAGTCTGCTGATAAATTGAAATTGGGAATAAGTATAGGGGATTTAAATGGGATTGGAGGTGAAATAGTGCTAAAAACCTTTAACGATTCACGAATATTGGATTTTTGTACCCCGGTTATTTTTGCTTCGGTAAAAACTTTGAGCTTTTTAAAAAAACATTTTAACCTTTCTCTGAATTTTCAGGGAATTGACAAAGCTTCCGAAGCTATTGAAGGAAAGATAAACATAGTGAATGTCTGGAAGGAAAATGTGCCTATAAATTTTGGTGTCGAAGATCCCGAAATAGGGAGCTACGCGTTTAAATCCCTGGAAGCTGCCACTGCGGCATTGAAGAATGAGGAGATAGATGTATTGGTAACCGCTCCCATCAATAAAAATACGATCCAGTCTGAAAAATTTCAATTCCCCGGCCATACAGATTATCTGGCGAAGGAATTAAACGGGGAAAGCCTGATGTTTATGATCTCCGATAATCTTAAAGTAGGATTGCTTACAGATCATGTTCCTCTTAAAGATATTGCCGGGAAAATTACTCCCGAATTAATCGAGAAGAAAATCGCGATAATAAAAAAGACCCTTCAGCAGGATTTCAGGATTCGCAAACCTAAGATCGCTATTTTGGGCATCAACCCACACAGTGGGGATAATGGATTAATTGGGAAGGAAGATGAAGAGGTCTTAAAGCCAACCCTTCAAAATTTACGGGAAAAAGGAACCTTGGTATATGGACCCTATGCCGCCGATAGTTTTTTTGGTTCAAAAAACCATGAAAGTTTTGATGCTATTGTGGCTTCTTATCACGATCAGGGGCTTATTCCATTTAAAACTTTGTCCTTTGGAGAGGGCGTAAATTTTACCGCTGGTTTAAGCAAGGTGAGAACTTCACCCGATCACGGAACTGCCTTTGACATTGCCGGTAAAGATTGCGCAAATATCAATTCGTTTAAAGAAGCCGTTTTTAAGGCCATTGAAATCTATAATACAAGAAAGGAATATAAAAAACTCACTGAGAACCCTCTTAAAAAACAGACTAAAAAGATATAAACAAAAATTTGTTTATAAAGAACCTTTATTCAATATATTTAATATCTTTGCGCCTGCCTTTTCCGGAGGGC
>JBDNHN010000032.1:0-6491 GCA_041688725.1 Gillisia sp. | reverse complement strand
TGAGTCCCACAAAGAATGGATAAAGGATATTGATGAAACCCAACATACAAAAGTTGATTTTCCCATAATTGCCGATGAGGACAAGAAAGTCTCGAATCTTTATGATATGATCCACCCAAAAGCCGATAACACCCTTACCGTACGTTCGGTTTATATAATTTCACCAGATAAAATCATCATGTTGATGATCACCTACCCAGCAAGTACCGGAAGGAATTTTGATGAATTGCTGCGTGTTATCGACTCCCTGCAACTGACAGCCGACTATAAGGTATCCACTCCGGCCAACTGGAAAAAGGGTGAGGATGTAGTAATTAGCCCTTCTATTTCTAATGAAGAAGCAAAAAAAATGTTCCCAAAAGGTTTTAAGGAGGTTAAACCTTATTTAAGGTTAACCCCGGAGCCAGATATGAAATAAGAAAATTAGAATTGAGATATGAGTTTTTGAATTTTTTTTATTCAAAAAAAAGACCTTACAGGTTTTTGATACCTGTAAGGTCTTTTTATATGAAATATTTTTTTAATATCTTACTTCACCGCAACCAGCTCTAAATCAAAGATCAATGTGGCATTAGGAGGAATCACTCCTCCGGCACCGCTTGCTCCGTAAGCCAGATTTGAAGGGATTACAAACCGGGCCTGGTCTCCAACGTGCAACAGTTGAATACCTTCATCCCAGCCTTGGATCACCTGTCCTTTTCCAAGAGCAAAATCAATTGGTTCATTTCTTTTGAAGGAAGAATCAAATACGCTGCCATCGCTTAACATTCCTTTGTAATGAACAGAAACGGTATTGCCTTTTTCGGCTTTTACACCGGTTCCTTTTTGTTGAATTTTGTAGCGCAATCCGCTTGAGGTTTTCTCAAAACCCTCGGATAACTCACCCAATAATTCCTGTTGTTGTTTTTTTGCGGCAGCTTCTCTGTCTCCCTTAGCTCCGTTAAAAGCACGGAATTCTTCAACTGCCTTAAATTTTTCGGCTGCATCCCCTACACGGATGATCTCCATCTTTTCGATTTTATCCCCCTGAGCAATTGCATCAACAACATCCTGGCTATCCACTACATGTCCAAAAATCGTATGTTTTCCATCCAGCCAAGGAGTTTCAGTATGAGTTATAAAAAACTGACTTCCATTGGTTCCGGGACCTGCATTGGCCATAGATAGTTTTCCCGGAGCGTCGTGCTTCAGGTCAGAGTGAAATTCATCGGGAAAATTGTAACCCGGACCGCCGGTACCGTTCCCTTTGGGATCACCGCCCTGAATCATAAAATTGGGGAGCACCCTGTGAAATTTCAATCCGTCATAATATGGTTTTCCCTGTAGAACTGCCTTGTTCTTCAAATTTCCTTCGGCCAGGCCGACAAAATTTCCAACTGTTCCGGGTGTTTTCTCAAATTCAAGTTTAGTTAAAATTTCACCTTTTGTGGTATGAAATTTTGCGTATAATCCATCTTTCATGTCGCTAGTTTAAAATTTATTCCTGCAAATATAAGGAATTGAAAAAGTAAGCTAAAACCTCTTAAGTTGATTTTAAGAAAATATGACGGGATTAAACAATTATTAACGGCAAAACCGGATATTCCAATATAATTTCAGGTGCTGATAAACTGAAAATTTGATATGGAGATCATTGACATTCCTTTACCGCATATTGAAAAAAGAAGTCCCAAAGTATCTAAGAACAGATAAATAGACCAGGAACAATTGCTGTGGACTAATCAAATATTTTCCATCTGAAGAACAGAGATCCTATATTCCCAGACTTCTGAATAACACTTCCGAAAACTTTAATACTGTTAATCCTATATTGTTATGAACCGTGAAAAAAGAAAAAAATTCAATGTTGAATTGAAAATCCATCCGGCGTTTCAAACCCTGGAAAGATCAAAAGAAATTATCCATTGCCCCTGACTTCAGTCAGAGGATAAAAAATGGAAATGGATAGGGCTTTAGCCCCTATATTTTTGAGTCCTGGAAACTTAGTTGCAAAATAATATCCCTGATGTTCTTATTGCCACAAGGACATCAAAAAGCACAAAAGATCACAAAGAGTTTTAATGCAACTTTAAGTGTTCTCCTACCTTTTCGAAAAATTTTTGATTTTATCTATTAAACAAAAAGAGGAGCCTGCAATTTTCTATAAGAGAACAGGCAGTTTAATATTTTTTATAAATGTTCTAATTTGCTACTTCGCTTATAAATTTGATCCGGTACAGCCGCAGTTCTTCAAGGTCATATTCCCCGTCAAACTCTTTCATGGCATCTTCTATTTTATCGCTTTCGGCTTCTAAAAAATATTCATGAATTTCTTCCTGTTGCTCTTCATCCAAGATCTCATCTACCCAATAATTGATATTGAGTTTGGTACCACTGTAAATAATAGCTTCCATTTCCTTTATGAATTCGCTCATTTCCATTCCTTTGGCAGAACTTATATCGTCCAACGGCAATTTCCTGTCAATGCTTTGAATGATGTAAAGTTTAAGTCCGCTATGGGACCCTGTAGATTTCACTACCAGATCATCCGGCCTAAGTATATCTTCATCTTTGACATAACGGGCTATCAGTTCTACAAACTCTTTCCCATATTTCCTGGCTTTATTTTCACCTACACCATGAATATTGCTCAATTCTTCAATATTCATTGGATATTTTATAGCCATATCCTCCAAGGATAGATCCTGAAATACAGCATAAGGAGGAACATCCAGCTTTTTTGCAACTTTTTTACGCAAATCTTTTATCATTTTCACTAACTGCTCATCTATATTTGCGCCTCCGGTTTTGTTAGAGACAACCTCTCCTTCGGTAATACTGTCAAAAACATGATCTTCAGTCATCATAAAGGACGATGGATTTTTCAAAAATTCCTCCCCCTTATCGGTTAATTTAACAACTCCGTAGGTTTCGATGTCCTTTTTCAAAAAGCCTGCTACCAGGGTTTGTCGCAATAAGGCCATCCAATATTTAGCATCCTTATCATTTCCCTTCCCAAACAGCAGGTGTTCATCAGTTTTATGAGATAGAATCAAGGCATTTGCCTTTCCTATCAGGGTATTTACAACTTCTTTTGATTTGTATATTTGATTTGTATCCTTTATTGTTTTTAGCAAAAGAGTTGCGTGTTCTTTAGCTTCGCTTTTCTTTTTTGGGTTGCGCACGTTGTCATCCATAGAGGCGCCTGCTCCGGTTTTACTGTCAAATTCTTCCCCAAAATAATGCAGCAGGAATTGGCGGCGGGAGACGGAAGTTTCAGCATAACCTACAACTTCCTGCAGCAGGGCGTGACCAATTTCCTGTTCGGCCACCGGCTTACCGCTCATAAATTTTTCCAGTTTTTCAATATCCTTATAAGAATAAAAGGCAAGACAATGCCCTTCTCCTCCGTCCCTTCCGGCACGGCCGGTTTCCTGGTAATAACTTTCAAGACTCTTGGGAATATCGTGGTGTATTACAAATCGCACATCCGGTTTGTCTATTCCCATACCAAAGGCGATGGTTGCAACCACCACATCTGTGTCTTCCATGATGAACATGTCCTGATGTTTTGCACGAGTTTTAGCATCCAGCCCTGCGTGATATGGTACTACAGAAATTCCATTCACCTGAAGGGTTTGTGCAAGCTCCTCTACTTTTTTCCTGCTTAAACAGTAAATAATTCCGGATTTGCCTTCAAATTGTTTGACAAACCGGATGATATCGGTAAATACATTTTTGGTTTTTGGCCGCACCTCATAATATAAATTCGGGCGGTTAAAGCTCGCTGTAAAGGTATCGGCATCCGGAATTCCCAGATTTTTAAGAATATCCTCCTGTACTTTTGGAGTTGCTGTTGCCGTGAGCCCAATAATAGGGATATTATCGCCGATTCGTTTTATAATAGTGCGTAAATTGCGGTATTCAGGCCTGAAATCGTGACCCCACTCGCTAATGCAATGGGCTTCATCTACCGCCATAAATGAGATCTTCACATTTCGTAAAAATTCGACATTCTCCTCTTTGGTGAGAGATTCAGGGGCTACATAAAGCAATTTTGTGATCCCGTTGGTTATATCTTCCTTGACTTGTTTTACCTCCGTTTTGTTCAGTGAAGAATTCAGTACATGAGCTACCCCGTGTTCAGAAGAGATTCCGCGAATAGCATCCACCTGGTTTTTCATCAACGCGATTAGAGGGGATACCACGATGGCAGTACCATCAGATATTAGTGCAGGAAGCTGGTAGCACAGGGATTTCCCGCCCCCTGTAGGCATTACCACAAAAGCGTTATGCCCTTTAATTATGCTGGTTATTACCTGTTCCTGAAGACCTTTGAATTGACTAAATCCAAAGTACTTTTTAAGTTGTTTGTGTAAATCGATTTCCGCAGAACTCATTCAATTATGTTACAATTTTACATACATTTGCAATATATAAAGATACGTGTTTCTTTAATATATTGCAATTCATAATTCTACAATTTGAAACTTAAAGAAAATATCCTCTCCGTAGCTAAAAAAACCATTTCCATTGAAGCAAAAGCCATTGCGAACCTTGAAAATTTATTAACTCAGGATTTTGCAGATGCCGTTCAATATATATATAACTCAAAAGGCAGGGTAATTATTACGGGAATTGGAAAAAGCGCCATTATTGCGGGTAAAATTGTGGCCACTTTAAACTCTACCGGCACCCCGGCTGTATTTATGCATGCCGCCGATGCCATTCATGGAGACCTGGGCACCATTTTAAAAGACGATGTGGTTATTTGTATTTCCAAAAGCGGAAATACTCCGGAAATTAAAGTCCTGGTGCCGCTGATAAAAAATTTCAACAATAAAATTATCGCCATTACAGGGAATGTGGATTCTTTTCTGGGACTGCACTCAGATTTTGTATTAAACGCCTTTGTAGAAAAGGAAGCCTGCCCCAATAACCTTGCGCCCACAACAAGTACTACTGCCCAATTGGTTTTGGGCGATGCTTTGGCAATTTGTTTATTGAACCTGCGCGGATTTTCCAGTAAAGATTTTGCCAAGTACCATCCCGGTGGCGCTTTGGGCAAAAAATTGTATTTAAGGGTAGGTGATATCACGGCTCAAAACCAGCAACCACAGGTTTCGCCCAATACCAATGTAAAAGATGTAATTGTGGAAATTTCAGAAAAAATGCTGGGGGTAACCGCGGTAATCGAAAATGAAAAAATCGTCGGGATCATTACGGATGGGGATATCCGAAGAATGCTTCGCAACAACGACAGCTTTGTGCATCTTACCGCAACCGATATTATGAGCAAAAATCCCAAAACCATTGCCCCTGATGCTATGGCGGTAGATGCCCTGGAAATGTTGGAAGAAAACAAAATATCTGTGCTTATTGCCGTGGAAAACGGCAAATATGCCGGAGTAGTACATATTCATAACCTGATAAGAGAAGGAATTTTATAATGGGAAAAGCGAAATCAACCAATGAGGAAATGTCGTTCTTGGATCACTTAGAAGATTTGCGCTGGCATTTAATAAGAGCATCCTTGTCAATAATAATAGCAGCTACCATAGCCTTTCTTGCAAAAGGATTTATTTTTGACGTGTTGTTATTTGGTCCAAGACACCCCGATTTCTGGACTTATGATATCCTATGCCGGTTTACAACCTGGTTGGGAATGGAAAGTGGATTTTGCTTTGACGAAATGCCCTTCAGGATCCAAAGCCGGACAATGGGCGGTCAATTCTCAGCCCATATCTGGGTTTCCATCACTGCCGGATTCGTACTTGCCTTTCCCTATGTGATCTATGAATTCTGGAAATTTGTGGCTCCCGCTATGAAAAACACCGAGAAAAATAGCTCCAAGGGATTTATTTTTATTTCATCTTTCTTGTTCTTTTTGGGTGTTTTATTTGGATATTACCTGGTAACTCCGCTTTCCATTAATTTCCTAGGAAAATACCAAGTGAGTGACGATGTGTTTAACGATTTCGATTTGAGCAGTTATATCGCCCTTGTGAGAGCCTCTGTTCTCGCCGGCGGATTGATCTTTGAACTTCCAATCGTGATCTATTTCCTTACCAAAGTTGGGGTTTTGACTCCCGACTTTTTGAGAAAATACCGGAAATATGCACTGGTAATTGTATTGATCTTTTCAGCAATTATTACCCCACCGGATATTGTGAGTCAGATTATTGTCGCGATCCCCGTTCTTGTTTTATATGAAATAAGTATTTTTATCTCGCGCATCGTTTATAGAAAACAAGAAAAAATATTAAAGAAAAATAAATGAATCAAGTAGAGGAATTCAATTCGTATCGTGAGCGGATGAATGATGTTATTTTAAAAGATAACAATAAAATTATAAAACGCATTTTCAATCTGGACACAAATGCTTTCGCACCGGGAGCTTTGGACGTTAAAACGAAGGAACTTCTGGGCCTGGTCGCTTCAACGGTATTGCGTTGTGATGATTGCGTCAAATATCATCTGGAAAGCTCCTTTAAAGAAGGTATCACTAAGGA
>JBDNHN010000279.1:0-4418 GCA_041688725.1 Gillisia sp. | reverse complement strand
TTAATCTAGGGAAACCGCTTTAAAAAGTTCCTTTTTTAGCCGGTTTCCGAAATAATTATTTTATAATAATTTCGGAAACCAATCAGTACCTAAAGTGCCTGAAATCAGAATTACTTGGATTAAAATTAAAGTTTTACAGGTATTTATTTTTTGTAATTTACTTTCACCGTAATATCTCAATATGAAATATATTTTGAACCTGTTTATAGGTCTGGCACTCATTACGGCAAAAGCACAAAATTATATGGATATAGGGAGTATTTCCTATGCAAATACGCCCTCAAATAAATATGAAAACAATCCTGAACAGACGAGGGTGGAAGAATTGGATTTAAAATTGATTTTTCCTGTTGTGATCAACGAAAAGAATGTATTGTTAACAGGATTATATGCTAACAGGGTCCAAGTAAAATTTGATCCGGATATTTCGGGAAATACCAACCTGAATACTATTGGTCTATTGTTAGGATTAAACCAAACTTATTCCAAAAAATGGTCTGCAACCTATATGGTTCTCCCTAAAATTTCTTCCGATTTAAATGAGCTCTCCGGGAAGGATTTTCAGTTGGCACTGCTATCTTTGTTTAATTACACAAAAAGGTCAGATTTAAAATATAAATTTGGGCTTTATGCCAATACAGAATGATATAGCCTATCGGTATTGCCTCTGTTGGGATTGTATTACCAGAGCCCGGATAAGAAATTTGAAGCAAATCTCACTTTGCCTATCGGTGCTGATGTCAATTTTCAATTATTTGAAAAAACAAAGCTTGGGTTGAATTTCGATGGATTGGGCACCAGTTATAATATGAATAAAAGACTTTATATTGATAAGGAAACCTATGCTGTAAAAACTTCCAATGAATTGTTCGCCTATTTGAGGTTTCAATTAGGGACTTCATTTTATGTAAAACCAAAGTTGGGTTATTCAATTTTCAGGACTTATAAAGTATTTGAAAACAATGATAAAGTAGATTTTTCGATAGGCCCATTTTACGTGGGAGATAACCGAACCCAGTTGAATACAAATTTTGAAGATGGGGCTATCTGTAAAATTGAAATGGTGTATAGGGTACATTTTGATTAAAATGATAAAAATTATATTGTTCAGGGTTTCCTGCAAAACAACGGAATATCAGTTTTTCAGAGAAATGTTTTAACAATGATCATCAACGAGCTTATAGATATAAAAACCCAAAGGAATACTGCAAGAAGTATTGGTTTTGCACCAACGACTTTCAGGGATTTAAAGGTTAGTCCTGAGCCAATAAGAAAGAGGGTTAGTGTAAGTCCGGTTTTGGCAACTTTTACAATGTAAGGCGACATGGCCTGGACAGAAGGCATATAGGTGTTTGCAATTATGGCAAGTATAAAAATGCCTATGAAATACGGGACGCGTACTTTATTGATACCGGCCTTCGAAAAAACAGCAAATAAAAGCGATACCGGGATAATCCAAAGTGCCCTAGCTAATTTTACGGTGGTTGCAACTTCCAATGCTCTATCCCCATATATTTCTGCTGCACCAACTACTGAACTTGTGTCGTGAATGGCTATGGCACTCCAAATACCAAACTGATGTTGAGAAAGTTCCAACAGATGCCCTATTGGAGGAAATATGAAAAGGGCTATTGAGTTTAACAAAAAGACGATCCCGATAGAAATCGAAATTTGTTTGTTATCAGCTTTAATTATCGGGGAGATCGCTGAAATAGCACTGCCTCCGCAAATTGCTGTTCCGCAAGAAATAAGCTGGGAGATCTTTTTATCAATTCCAAAGTATTTTCCAATTAGGAGGCCAAGGCTAATAGTGGTTGCTATAGATGCTACAGTGAATAAAAAACTATCCTCCCCTGCTCTAAAAGCACTGAACATATTCATTCCAAAACCAAGTCCAACTACAGATATTTTTAATAACCAATTTACAGCCTTGCCGCTTATCTCCATAAAAGGATTCCCTATGAGTTGGGCCGTCACCAAACCTAATGCTAAAGCAATAGAGGACGAAATCCAGGGAAAAAGGCAAACAGAAGCAATTGCGAGAAACAAAATTTTGATGACGGAAAACGATTTTCCAAAGATTTGAATTGTTTTGCCTTTCATCCTTTATTCATAGAAATGCTAAGGTACTTTAGAAACCAATGAAAATGGACATTATTACCGATAGAAATAACTTCTATGAAAATTCACCTATTTGAAATTGAATCCTCCCTCCTATTTAAAGAATTCAAGTAACGGTTCTCTGGTAATTTTAGCTGATTAAATCAGTAAAAGCAGAAGACAAAAAACATCCTTAACATTCCTTAACAACCAATGTTAAATCATTCTCAAATCATATAATATTAAGAATTTTCATCATTTTGGAATCGTATATTTAATTAAATCTTTTAAAATCAATAACTTATGAAAACTACAAGAGAAGCGGCTAAAGAAGAAAGCCACAAAGAACATGCGGAGGCCTTACAGATGTTATTGCGAAAAAATTATGATGCTGAAAAGGGATTTAAAAAAGCGATGACAAAAACTGAAAGTGATAGCTTAAAAGAATTCCTAAAGCGACAAGTTTTAAAGCACAATCGTTTTGCCACAGAATTGGATAAGGAAATCCGTTCTTTGAATGAAATTCCAAAAGAACAGGGGACTTTTACCGGAAAATTGAGCCGAGCCTGGATGGACATAAAAGTAGCGGTAAGCGGTAATCATGATGAGGCAATTATTGAAGAATGCGTTCGCGGGGAAAAAGACAGTGCAGAGGAATATGAAGAAGCATTAGATAAAAATATATTCCCTCCACACCTTGTGGAAATTTTGAAGAAACAATTAAGTGATATAAACACTATGATCGCAGAGGTAAAATCTATGGAAGACCTGACTTAAAGTTAGAATTATTCTTATTACTCAAATTGAATCCTGAAGTTCTCCACGGCTTGAGGATTTTTTGGAGTGTTACTTGCAAAGCCATTTGTGAATAGTTTTAAACCGGTAAAATGAGTTTGTCAGAAATAAATAGGAGCAATAAAATCTAAATATTTTATTGCTCCTATTTATTCTTATTGGTTTCCAGTTCAGTTTTATTCAGGTTTTATATTCTGGTTTACCCTAAAGAAATTGTCAGGATCATACTTGTGTTTAATTTCAACTAATCTGTCATAATTATCTTTATAACTGGCTTTTACCCGGTCTTGTCCTTCATCCATCATAAAATTTGAATAAGCACCTCCTGCGGAATATGGATGTAAAGCTGACCAATAATTTTTACACCAATTGGTGATTTTTTCAGCATTTGCAGGATCTGGATCTACACCAACAATTACTCCGGCATATTTAGCATCCCTGTAAGCCCAGGGAGTTTCATCATTCCCCACCCTTTCGGCAGCACCACTAATGGGATACAAATGCATAGCAGAGAAAGGGGTCGGGATTTCAGAACCAAATTTTAAATGTTCCGCCCTTGCCTCAGGATTTATTTCATTAAAAAAGTCGGCTCTCCAATACCATTGGAGCCCCGGGGGATATAGCCCATCAAATAATGTTTGAATTGCCGGGTAGGGCATTTCTCCCATATGTTCAAATACAGGCTCTAGGTCTCTCACAGGTTGAAATACTTCATCAACTTTTTTCATATCTCCAGTATAACACCACACAATTCCGCAGAATTTCTTGTTGTGCAGATGTTCAGGAAAAGGTGGTCCCGGAATGATCAATGTTGCAATAAACCCGTAAAGGTCATCGGGAGCATGATGAATAAAACTGTCAAACCATTCCATGATTTCCTCAGTTTTTTCAATTGGCCATAAAGTTGGTCCTCCAAAAACCGTTTTGAGTTCATGTGCCTGAAATTTAAATGATGTGATTATTCCGAAATTACCGCCTCCGCCACGAATAGCCCAGAACAGATCGGGATTATTATTTTTATTTACAGTTACAAAGTTTCCATCGGCAAGAACCATATCGGCTTCTAATAAACTATCGATTGTAAGTCCGAATTTTCTGGATAAATAACCAACTCCTCCACCCAGGGTCAAACCTCCCACTCCGGTGGTAGAAATAATTCCTGCAGGTACAGCAAGACCAAAAGCATGTGTGGCATGATCTACTTCGCCCCAAAGATTTCCACCTCCAACTCTAACGGTTTTCTCGGTAGAATCCACCCTTACATATTTTATACCGGATAAGTCTATCACCATACCGTCATCGCATAAACCGAGTCCTCCACCATTATGGCCGCCACCCTTTATGGCCACTAGCAAATCATTTTCTCGCCCAAAATTTACCGAATAAATAACATCTGCCACATCAAGGCATTTTACGATAAGACCCGGATGTTTATCAATCATGCCATTATACACTTTACGCAACTTATTATACAATGCATCTTTAGGAAGAACAACTTCACCCCTAATTTTTGAAGAAAAGTC
>JBDNHN010000278.1:0-3107 GCA_041688725.1 Gillisia sp. | reverse complement strand
TTGTGCTTAGGTTTAGAATTTAATTAGGGCATAATTATTCATTTGATATACGGTTAACACTGTCATAGCTGATAGTGCAACTTTCACTTCAGGCAGTAAATCCACTTTACTATATCCTTTATGTGACATTGATTGACCACATATGAATACTTCTACACCAATATCAGAAAGTGACTTTATCAAGTCTATATTAGGATTGTCTACGTTAAATTTTTCTTTGTAAACGGATGTTAACAGTGCGTCTTTCGTTGAATTTCCATGTAAAACAACAGCTAGGTGAATGTTCTCTTTGGGGACTCCGTATCGCACGTGCATATTGTAATAACGTTGCAAACTAGAGATGATAGAATTGATTTGACTAGGATCAGTTTGCTTGTTGTCAACGTCAAAAATTGCCTTTAAGTGTTGGGAAGTATCGGGTAGGAAATCCAAACTATCAATAGAGTATACAACTCCAATATTATTGAAAACGGGCCCAGTTGTCGGTTCATTATCTTGTCCAAAAGATATAGTCCCTAGTATAAGAAACAACGCCAAAAAAAATATGTGAGGAAATTTATTTTGCATTTTGGTGGTTTCAAGCTGCTAGCGCAACAAATGTTAATAATTTGGTTTGATACAATTTACTTTTTTCTTTCGAAAAAACTCTTATTTTTTTGAAGGCTTTTCAGAAAGAAAAATAAGAGGTTGATTTCTTTGCTAAAATTTCCATTGGTTTTTTATAGTTTAAGCTCTTTCTCAGTCTGTTATTAAGCTTGTTTTGGACGTGTTTAAGCTGTTTAACTTATAAGGTGTTAATCTGTTCCTTTTGGGAAATATCTTCTAATTAGTCCACAAAAGTTTCTTTTATTACCTCCTTGGATTTATTGATTTCAGAAACGGTCAATTTATCAAAAACTTTGATGATTCTGGTTTTGTCAACTGTTAGCATTTAACTTTCCAAGCCTGCAGGCAGGTTGATCCCGATAGCTTTCGGGACTTCAGGAATTTTCAGAAGTAGCGAGGACAAGCAATTACTTGTAGCCATAGTTGTAGGCATGTTCTTTATTTCATTTCAGGTAGTCCATCAAATTCTTTTCTCTTGTTCTCGAACCAATCTTTCATATTTTTAGGTGATTTTATTAGTTCTTGCATTTCATTCATTGCTTTAAGATGAGGCTCGTCATTTTTTTGGAACATTTCTATCCCGTGCTTTTTACTCATTTCAGCTATTTCTTCAAAAGTGTTTGCGTGAAACTCTAAGTTACACGCTCCACCCAATTGCTTACAAGTCATTGTTTTCATAATATTTTGATTAAAAATTAAAGTTTATTAATGCATTGGGATTAAAAGTATTTTTATGCAAAATAACATGAGCCATTTATGAAATAAGAAAGCTAATTTCGTTCTAAAACCGCTTCAACAGGGATAAGAAACTCAGTTTCAGGAATTTTGGTGAGTTTAAACAAAAGAGTATTGTCTAATGGAAGGTATTGGACTTGAATCTCGAGAATTAGCTCATTCTCTCCCATATAGCTCAACAGTATTCCCTTAAATATATTTTCAGAAATTTTCACAATGTTAACTGTATAATTATCCTCCATTTTAAAACATTCAGTGATCTCCCTTTCAAAATTTTCAATACAGTGTACTCCTTTAACCCGATCTTTCGCAATGTGCATCAAATCAAGGCTAAATATTTGCCGAGCGTTATTGGAATTCATATTCCATTCCCCGGATATATCCTGTGCCTTTGCTGTAAACCCTAAGAATGAAATAAGCCCGAAAATCAATAGTATTTTTTTTATCATCTGCTTGAATTTTAAAGAACAAGTGAACTATGAAAAAGGGGTGTTTTTTACGGACCTTAAGATAATCAAATTTTCTTTAATTATCTTAATTCCCTGTCACTCTTACATTGTCTGCATCATAAGTTATGGCTCGAACCAAGATACCTGTAAGTCACCTGCAGGTTGCCTTCTCTACATGAAATATCAATGTCCGACTTTTTAAAACTTGTCCCACCCTGTTTGGAAGGTCCCATCGGGATCTCCGCATCTGCAAGGGTCCAGCTTACATAATTTTGATTTTTAAAAATCACCAATTCATCCGGCATATATTACAGTTGGGTTAATTAGAATTTATTTCCAAAGATTTCTTCCTCTAATTTGTGCAAACAACAAGTCTGAAGCTTTTTAGTTTAAAAGACGAAAAATTATTACAATTATGAAAAACTCTTTTTTCATTCTTATTACTTTTTTTAGCTTACACTTAAGTGCTCAACAAGTTATCACTGGTACGGTTTTAAATAATAAAAACGTGCCATTAGCCGGTGCGAATGTTTTTTTAGAAGGAACTTATGATGGGAGTACCACTGATGATAACGGAAAGTTCTCTTTCAATACCAGTGAAACAGGAACTCAAACCTTAATGATATCCTCTCTTTCTTTTGAAACATATTCCATGTCAGGAGATGTGACTTCCATGAAGAACCTAAGGCTTAAGCTTCGTGAAGATGTAAGTACATTGGATGCTGTGGTGCTTTCAGCAGGCACTTTTCAGGCTGGTGATAACAGTAAAGTAAATGTATTAAAACCTTTAGATGTTGTAACAACTGCCAGCGCCTTAGGTGATTTTGTAGGGGCGCTACAAACATTGCCAGGCACCACTAAGGTTGCCGAAGACGGGAGATTATTTGTTCGTGGTGGTGACGCAGAAGAAACCCAGATTTTTATTGATGGTATTCGTGTGTTTTCGCCTTATACACCAACCACAAACAATACTCCTACGCGTGGGCGGTATTCTCCATTTTTATTTGACGGAATTACCTTTTCAACAGGTGGCTATTCCGCTGAATTTGGACAAGCTTTATCGAGTGTATTGTTGCTAAATACAATTGATGAGCCCGATCAGGAAAAAACAGAAATTGGAATTATGAGTGTTGGGGCAACGCTTGGTAATACCCAAAAATGGAAATCTAGTTTGATAAGTGTGAATGCATCCTATATTAATTTAGCACCTTACGATGCCATTTTTCCCAGTAGAAATAATTGGATAAAGCCATATGAAGCAGCCTCAGGAGAAACTGTTTATCGAAAAAAGTTTAACTCCGGGTTACTGAAACTTTA
>JBDNHN010000277.1:0-2309 GCA_041688725.1 Gillisia sp. | reverse complement strand
TTTGGTTTGACCTTCAAATTGAGGTTCTGCCACTTTTACCGAAATAATGGCTGTTAAGCCTTCCCTGAAATCGTCTCCCGTGATCTCAAATTTTAGCTTATCCAACATTCCTGAGGAATCGGCATATTTTTTCAAGGTTGTTGTAAGTCCTCTTCTAAATCCGGCGAGATGCGTTCCGCCTTCGTGAGTATTGATATTGTTTACATAAGAATGAAGATTCTCTGTAAAAGAAGTGTTGTAAACCATGGCAACTTCTACCGGAGTTCCATTCTTTTCACCTTCCATGGAAATCACGTCAGAAATTATGGCCTCCCGGGTGCCATCCAGGAATCTTATAAATTCTTTTAAACCTTCATCTGAATAAAAGGTTTCCGAAAAATATGATCCATCTTCCTGCACCTGACGCTCATCTATAAGAGTAAGGGTAATACCTTTATTCAAAAATGACAATTCACGCATTCTGCTTGCCAAAGTATCATAACTATATTCGGTGGTTTGATCAAAAATACTTGGATCCGGTTTAAAGGTAATAACGGTACCTCTCAAATTGGTCTCTCCAGCTGGTCTTACAGGATAAAGCGGTTTCCCTAATTCATATTCCTGTTCCCAAATTTTACCTTCCCTGTAAACGGTAGCTTTCAAACTTTCTGAAAGTGCATTTACACAACTCACCCCAACTCCGTGCAAACCTCCTGAAACCTTATAGGAATCTTTATCAAATTTTCCTCCTGCCCCAATCTTAGTCATTACAACCTCAAGCGCAGAAACTCCTTCTTTTTTGTGAAGATCTACAGGAATACCACGTCCGTTATCTTCTGTAGAAACCGCTCCGTCTTTTTGAATGATGACTTTAATGGTATCACAATGACCCGCCATTGCCTCATCTATAGAATTATCAACTACTTCATAAACCAAGTGATGCAAACCTCTTACCCCTGTATCACCAATATACATTGAAGGCCGCTTACGCACGTGCTCCATTCCTTCCAGCGCCTGAATGCTATCTGCGGAATAATTGTCTTTCTTAGGTTCTTCGCTCATATATGATCCTGTTAATTTTCATAATTTCGTTTAACAGACAAATATAAGAAAACCCCTATTCCTATTAACTTGAAGCGCACTTCAATACACTTAAGTTATTAACAATTTGTGTGTAAAAAATTGGTTTCACCCTCCTCTATCCAACTGGTTTTTTGTAACATGGCCGATATTTGCCCTTCCACTTGGATCCAAATCTTTCTGCCCTTTTGGGATCCATCTTTTTACCAACCGGAAGAATTTAAATTTAACAATTAATAAGGATTTGTTTGGCAATGGGGTGGTACGGAAATTGTATCTTCATCCCCGAAATTTAATAAAAACTTAAAATTATGAAACAAGTATTTTTTATGGCAGTTATTGCCTTGATATCATTCAACAGCAATTCTTTAATTGCCCAGGAAAATCCTACGGAAGGCCCTAATTTTTCAAAAATAGATGCCAGTCCTATGGATTTAGTCTTGTATAAAAATCAGGATGATGAGGTAGTTGCAAGGGTAATTTATAGCAGACCTCAAAAAAGAGATCGTGAAATCTTCGGAAAATTGGTTCCTTACGGAGAGGTTTGGCGCACGGGCGCGAATGAATCTACCGAACTTACTTTGTATAAGGATATGAAAGTGGCAGATGTTACTGTTAATGCAGGTACTTATACTATATATACGATCCCTCAGGAAAATGAATGGGTTGTTATTTTGAACGATGACGTGCATACCTGGGGAGCTTATGAATATACCGACAAAAAAGACCAGGTGCGCATAAATGTGCCGGTAAGAAAATCTCCAACTTCTATCGAATCCTTTTCAATGGCTTTTGTTCCCAGTGCAGATGGGGCCAATTTGTTGATGGGTTGGGACGACAGCTATATTGAAGTGCCATTTAAGAACATTGTTAAATAATAATTTAAAGGAAATTTCCTGATAAAAAAGGCGGTTAAGAAGCTCTGTATTTCGAACTTTTTATCCGCCTTTTTTTATGGTATATTTAAATATTTATGTGTTTGAAGGGAAACCTTCCACTTAGGATTTTTCATTACATAATCCACTATTAAAGGCATCATCTTTTCCCTTTTGCTCCATTCCGGTTGCAAATAAAGAATACAATCCTTATTGACCTTGGCAGCCTGCTCCTCGGCAAATTTAAGATCGTGGACATTGAAAACAATTACTTTTAATTCATTCGCCACCTTGTAGATCTCATTTGTTGGCAATTTAATCTTTTTGGGAGACAGGCAAATCCAATCCCAGCTTCCGGTCAATTTATAAGCTCCG
>JBDNHN010000276.1:0-3722 GCA_041688725.1 Gillisia sp. | reverse complement strand
TGGCGACTAAAGAAACTAAAAAATGAAACCTCGTCTGACTTTATAGAACTGATGGAGAAAGAGTATCAAGCGAAGAATATCCTCTACGATTATATTTCTATCCGGCAAAAGTTGGTTAATATTTATGGTGAGAAATATTACTTTCTCGAAAAAAACAAAATGATAATTGTTGATTGGGTAGCACGTTATGCCAACCATAAAGAATTTAATATAACTAAAGATCGTAATGGAAATGGAGCCACTTTCATTTTCCCTGAAGCTGTGTAGAAGGTGTATGTATTTGAGAAAACAATCACGTGAAAAAGTAAAACAACTTTTATAATAAACTTTTTAAAAAAAGATACACACCTTACATTAGAGAATAACCTTTAGGATTTTAGCTTAGTCAAGGGGGACAACTTGTTCCGGAATCAAATCCACTAAACCCAAAGAAGGGGTCAGTTTGCTCCGGAATAAAGTATTCCTATTTTGCTATCTATTTATATGAAAGGTGTCAGCTTAGTCCGGTGTATCCACAAATTACTAACTGCCGTTTCAACGGCTAATTAGCTTGTCCTGGTTATATTTCACATTAAAAACATCTTTCGCAACGGTGACTGTAACGGCGCTACTGAGGATTGTTATGGGTATACGCTTAAATACGCTGAAAGTTCTACTCAAATTAAAACCTATGAAATTGACGTTAGATACGGCGATCAAACAATGCAAATCATCACGTAAAATAGTCTTGTATATTAACGGAAAACAAATATGTCGTGTTTTCGGCAAATAAGGATGTATGAAAAACGGAAAATAAGGATGTAGACAGTAAAATCTGAAAAACTATCCAAAGATGCCCAAATATTTGAATATAATCGATAAAAAACGGCGAACTAACCGCCACGGTTAAAATAAGTTAACCGTGGCGATTACGATGTGAGCAATGAAATTAACGATAACTGCAACAGTGCTACCAAACCTTGCAACGGCTCCCGCAATCGTTTCATCCTGCAGAGGGCAATCTTTGTTAGTAACAGAGAAAATAATAAGCCATTTTCCAAGTTCGCACTAAAATTAATCCGTCGTTTCTCTAATAATTTGTTCGTGTTTTTACCTTATGAAACTTATTGTAATATCAAAAGAAGAATTGGAAGACTTAGTACAATCTTCTGTACAAAAAGTATTAGTTGATTTTTTTGCTTAAAAAGAGATCAAGGCTAAGAAAGGGGAGTTCATAACTGTAAAGGATGCGGCAAGGCACCTGGAGGTATCAGAACTCACTGTAAGAAATTATATCTCCAAAGGGTACATAAAGGCTGAACGCATAGGCCGAAGAATTAGAATCCGGAGATCGGAATTAGAAAATGCACTTCAGGAGGTAAAGTCTTTAAAGTATAGAAGATAAAAGATTGTATTTCAAGTTATCCTGGAACGGCGGCAAATCAGGACGGATCGCTGGTAAAATCCCGTTGAGCACGTATGAATTTTAGAAAGAATGGTGAGAAACGGCGGAATGGTGGTAAAAGAATGGTGAGGAACGGTCACTGCAACGGCACTACAAAACCTTGCAACGGTGATTGCGCTGCAAGACCAAATTTTTCAACGGTAAATATTTATTTCTTTAACCAATTCGCAATGGCTCTGCAACGGGAGTCTATAAATCAATTACAAAGGTGACTACATTCTAAAATATCGTAGATATGTCAATTTTCTAATTAATGCACCTATAATTAATGTGAAGAGTTTTATTGGAATGTTTTTATCCCGGAGGTATTTCATTGAAACTTTTATATTAGATACCATATAAACAGTTGAAAAAAATATAAATTCAAAATTCGTTTTTATTATATTTTATCTTCTTGTTGTCTTAAAAGCTAATGCTTTTAATTCTTGTTCAACGCGAGATATTCCATATTTAATTGCAACTTGATTCCAGTTTCTAACAGCATTTAACACTTCTTCTATTATTTCAGTTGCTCTTTCTTCTGTTAATCGAAAAAATTCAGATACTTCCATTGCTAGATTTAAATCTAAGGAATTATCTTCATCAGAAATATTCAATTTTAATCCGTTACCAGTTTCAACGGGATTAATATCGTAAGCAGGTGATAATACCCAACCATCATTTGTCAATAAAAACCCATGATTTCTAAGATGATCATCTGTATTTGTTACACAAATACTAAATACAATTCTTCTCCAAAGCTGCTCTAGGTCCTGGTCCACATTGGCCCCATAACTCTGAATAAATTCAACGAGTTCTAAATAACTGGCCCCATCTGCATGGTCCTGGCCATCTGTATAACCAAGCATTGTCATGGCAGAAGCAAAATGAACCCGCTGTCCTTCGTTATTACGATCAAATCTTTTAGTGAGAAAAGTATAATAATCTGAAGAGAACTTTTGTGCTTTAGATTCTGCCATATTAATTCCGGCTATAATGGCTAATTCATAAGTTACAATTTCCCATCCTCCAATATCTCCTTGATCGTTTCGACTAGGGAATTTTGCTATCCACAAGCCACCATCATTATCAATGATGCTTGCTTTAGGTCTTGCTCCACCCAATGAAGCTCCAGGAGCAATTAGCATACTTAGCCATTTTAAATATTCAGGATCTTCAGTAACATCATCATCTTCCAACCTTAAACTTATTTGTTCTAGTTCTCTAAGGGAAGTCCATGGAGGACTGGCCATATACTTATTATCGTTTAAAAATGGACCTTCTTCTTCTAATTTAAACCTTAATGCTCCCATTCTATGACCATCATAAACTCCAAGTAGATAATCTGTTTCAAATAATTTTTGTTCATCTCTCTCATCAGTTCTAGCAAGCGCAGCTTCTCTCCTGCGCATTAAAATCCGCCCCCAACGATCTGGCGATGAATCTAGAAATATTCCAAAATTATCTTGTTCTTCATTTAGATAATGTAGTCCGGAGTATAATTGCAAACTAGGATCTAGCAATTGTGCTGGGCCATTTTGCAACCAATCCCTATCATACTCGAAAGAAAATATCTCTTTACCTTTTAATCTATCAGAATGTAAAATCCCCATAAGTATAGGATTTTGCATGTCTAACCAATGTGCATATACACTAATAGATCTTTTACTGTTCTGTTTAGCCATTCTTATTTATTCGTTTTGGTGCTCTCTCATTTGTGGTAATACTGGCATCTTGTAATTTTCTTCCCAATTCATCATCCTTAGCAAGAAGAAGAAAATCCTTCTCTAATCCCAACACTTGTAATACCAACAAAAATGAGCCAATACTTACTGTAGGTTTGCCTTTTTCAATTGCAGATAAAGTTGGTCTACTAATATTTGCACGTTCAGCCACTTGTTGAGAACTGAATTTTCTTCTTAAACGAGCAAGTTTAATATTTGCCCCCATTTCATCAAGAATTCTTCTTGTCTTTGGCAATATTATTATTTTCTTTTTTGTCATAACCTTAAATATATTTTACAAATATACATCATTTTGTAAATTATATCTAACATTATATAAAAAATAAAATTTAATAATATCATGTAGATTACGTTTGCCAACGGTTACTGCAAATAGCGGACATATTGTAGAAAGCATTATTTTAGAGGCCAAATAAAAAACAACAAAGCCTACAAGAACGTGTCCCTACTCCACGCCACTTGCGAACCAAGACCGTTGCAACGGTATTCAACGGTAGGGCAATCCTAGATCCATTTAAAATTCAACCAGTTGCAACGGGAATGCAACGGCACTA
>JBDNHN010000275.1:0-2621 GCA_041688725.1 Gillisia sp. | reverse complement strand
GAAGAATATTACGAAGGGCCGTACAAGCGTGCCGAAGTCTGGCAGAAAAAAATTTTGGAACAACTCATTTCCAAGGACAAACGCGTAACTACATTACTTGAATTTGGCTGCGGCACAACGCGGTTTACCAGATGGTGGAAAGATATTGGAATTGAAGCCACAGGTGGAGACATTTCACCATTCATGTTATCCCAGGCTTTGCATCGTTTTGATGGTGATCTGGTTATGGCAGATTCCCATTATTTGCCGTTCAAAGACAACACTTTTGATGCTTTGGCCTTTATCGCCACATTTGAATATTATAAAGACCCCGTCAAAGTTATACGTGAAGCTGCGAGAGTGGGCCGAAACGGTATTATTATGGGAATGATGAACCGGAATACTCCGAAATTAATAAGGCGAAGGACACAACAGCTCTTTGGCAGAAATGAATTTTATGTAACAGCAACTTTTTATACGCCTCAAAAATTGATAAAAACGATAGACAAAGCCCTAAAAGGCAGGGATTACTCCATTGAATGGACGGCCACTGGGCTTCCAAAATGGTTTCCTGTCCAAAAATGGAATTTACCCATTGGAGATTTTTTTGGTCTGTACATTCAATTTAAGGACGTCCAATGAAAAAGCAAACAGGAAAAATAGCGCATTCATTTTTTGAACGATTCCTTCAGAACAAATGTGGAAAGAAGAGACAGGAAGTTAGCGTTGGCCCCCAATATGGCGTAGATGTAGCTATTATCGACTTACTCAATGGTCAAGCTATGGCAATGGCCAGCGATCCCCTGTCACTTATTCCCACGCTAGGGTTACGAGAATCTGCATACCTTTCTGTCCATCTGGTAGCCAATGACATCGCCACCACGGGATTTCCACCTATGTACGGACAATTTGTACTAAACCTTCCTGCTCAATTCTCGCAAAAAGACTTTCAAACCTATTGGGATTATATTCATCAATTTTGTTCAGAATTGGGAATAGCAATTACAGGCGGGCACACCGGATTTATTGAAGGGCAAAATTCAACAATCGCAGGGGGTGGTACTTTGATTACCATTACAGAACAAAATCAACTGCTTACCTCAAAATTGGCTGAGCCCGGTGATGCGATTTTGGTAACCAAGAGCTGTGCTATTTCTTCCGTGGCTATTTTGGCAAAGAGCTTTCCCAAAACAGTAAAAAATAGAGTAGGAACAGAACATTATCATAATGCCTGTGAATCGTTTTACGATATTTCAGTTTTAAAGGACGCATTGACAGCTACGAATGGAGAAAAACAAAAGGAAGTTACCGCTATGCACGATGTAACCGAAGGCGGTGTTTTGGGGGCAATTTATGAAATGGCTATCGCTTCGAATAATGGTGCAATAATTTATAACGACAAACTTCCCATAGGCGAAACGCAATCCCGGGTTTGTGAAGTCTTTTCCTTAGCTCCCCCTTATTGTACCGGAGCGGGTTCTATGGTAATAACTTGTAAAAAAGATGCGGCGCCGAAAATTATATCCGAATTGGAAAAAATTAATATTTCTTGTGTTGAAGTCGGGGAAATCACCGAAAAAAGTAAGGGGATAAAGCTAAACGAAGAAGGCAGGGAATCAGATTTAATTTATTACGAAAAAGATCCATATTGGGAGGCTTTTTTCAAAGCATTAAAATCAGGATGGAAGTGAAAGCAAATAAAAAATCAATCAAATCGGGTATTTACTTAGTAATCGATCCTTCTATGGAAGAGAATGTTTTATTGAATAAACTGCAAATCATCCTCACAAAGGAAATTGCCGCTGTTCAGATTTGGGACAATTTTAAAAACGGACAAAATATTGTAGCGCTCATTCAGAGAATTTATTTCTTATGTGCACAATATCAAACACCTATACTCATTAATAACCATTGGGAATACTTAAAAGAGACTGAATTAGATGGTGTTCATTTTGACGCAATACCCACCAACCTTGAAGAGATTAGACAGCAGATAAATAGAGATTTCATTTTCGGTCTTACCTGTGGAAATGATTTGATCAATGTAAGATGGGCTGCAAAACACGATATTGATTATATTTCCTTTTGCTCAATGTTTCCATCCTCAAGCGTTGGAAATTGTGAAATAATAGCTTATGAAACAGTCAAAGAAGCCTCATTAATCTTTGACAAACCGCTGTTTTTAGCCGGTGGAATTTATCCGGAAAATATTAAACAATTAGATGAATTAAAATATGACGGCATCGCCGTGATTTCGGGAATTATGAATTCAGAACATCCCGACCAGGCAATAGACGAATACCATAAAAATTTAAAATCAACAAAATGAGAATAGAAACCATAAAAAAACTTTGCTGTCCTTTTGATAAGTCAGATTTGACTTTAAGGATTATTACAGAAGACGAAGAAAATAATATTTTGGAAGGGATATTGTCCTGTGCTGTTTGCAACCGTGTTTATCCCATTGTTTCCGGAATTCCCATAATGAGTCCGGACGAATACAGGGATTTTAAACTCGAACAACCTATGCTTGAAAAATGGAAAAAATTCTCAAATGGAAAGATAAAAGCAATTGAATAAATTTAAAAATGATTTCAAACAAAATAATTTGGGTATACTGTTAACCCAGACTATAGTAAATG